>JAIVIG010000281.1 GCA_020200675.1 Actinomycetota bacterium | reverse complement strand
GAGCTAGATGGACGACGACGCAAAGAAACTGCTGGTCAAGTCTGCCCGAATGTATGCAATGTGCCAGAAAGCCGAGGTCGCCGAACCTTTCGATGTCATGGGGTTGGCGCTGGCCGCTTTCGAGGACATGCCCCTGAGACAAGCCCTTGTATTTATCCGATCCAATCAGCAGAACATAGAGGACCTGGCCTGGGCGTTCAAGAACTCGAACTCCCCGGAGGAGTTCGAGCAGAGGGTCAAAGAGTTAAAGGGGTTCCCGAGAGAGTAGGGGAGAGATCGGCGGAAGCAGGACAGCAAAGATCGGTGCCGGGCGCAAAGTCAAAATAGTACACCGAACGCGACGGTTGTTAGCAGCGCGTCGGTCTTTGGCAGAGGGGACTCGCGAACAGAGCAGTCGACAACCCGCTGGTAGGAGGCGGGATGAAGGAGAATGTTCTATGGTCGAAGAGAACAAGATCCTGGTCCGCCGGTGGCTCGATGAGGTTCTTACTCAGGGAGACCTCGGACGGATAGACGAACTTTTCGCGCCCAACTACGTCCTTCACGATCCAAGCGCTTCCCAAGAAGTGCATGGGCGCGAGGGCATCGAACGATACGTGGCGACGTACCGCACTGCTTACTCCGACGCCTGCTTCGCCGTCGAGGATCAGATATCCGAAAGGGATACGGTGGTGACTCGCTGGACAGCTCGTGGTATTCATCGGGAGGAGCTTCTGGGGACTCCTCTCACCGGCTCTTGGGTGACGATAACTGGCATCGAGTTCGATCGTATCGTCGGCGGAAAGATCGACGAGGCGTGGGTCAGCTACCACCTCTCCACCGACAGCGCGCTCGACCCGGAGCGAGTCAAACGAGCGTTCGCCGTGATGCACCAGGCTTTCCCCGACCTCCGTACGGCTCAGGCTGATAGCATAACCGAAGGGGACAAAATGGCTTTCCGCTGGATGATGAGCGGTACCCACGAGGGTGAGTTCATGGGTGTTGCTCCTACCGGGAGGCTGGTCACGGTGATGGGGATGGACATTCTCCGCACCGTGAACGGGGAGATACTCAACTACTGGGGCGAGTTCGACGTGATGGGCCTGCTGCGGCAGATAGGCGTTACCCCTTGACCAGGGTATGTCAGGGTTTTAGGTTCCAAAGGGAGGCAGAGCATGAGCGTACGCGAACAGGAGCGGCGGCAACGGGAAACCGAGCGCAGGATAGACGAGGCCATGCGCAGGGCGGACAGTGAGGTCAAGGGAAGGATCGAGGCGCGGGCAAAGGCAGCCGACCGCAGGAAGGAACAGGTTATCAGGAGGATCGAAAAGGGCGACGTTCAGCCGCGCCCCCTACCAAGCCTCAGGGAAGATTCCATGGAGTCCGCGGAGTCGATGGAGTCCATGGAATCGTCGGAGTCGATGAAGTCCATTGAGTCGGCCGATTATGCGAGTGCGGTGACTGAGGACGAGGCGGACGCTGGCATGATGGAGGACATGCCCCTAGAGGGGCACATGCCCATAGATCCCGCGCGCGCTGAGGAGGACCTTGCGCAGAGGGTAACCGAAGACACGGGCGCCGAGGGAGATATACACCTCCACAACGAGCGCAAAGCGGACGAGATGGCGAAGCAGATGACCGAGGATACGGGCGCCGAGGGGGACATGAACCTGCACGCCGAGGGTAAAGTGGACCAGATGGCAGAGGAGATGTTTGAAGACTGAAGGCAGTTAGCTCACGGCGGTTCGAAGGGCCGGTCGCCACGTAGGGGATCGGTCCCCCTCTTTATGCCCGCAAGACTAGTAAGCCTCCGAGAACTTCTCGGAAGCTCCGCGCTTCAAGAGAGGCGGAAGGTGCTCATCCTTGGTCGCTGGTCCCCGCAGGGGTCAATATTGTGGTGGCGACTTGGTCGAGCCGGAGGTAGATCGGCGTCTCACGGCCGTTGGCGTCCTTGTAAAGGAACCGCTTGGGCTTCCCTTCTTGGGAGGCCCGTCCCACGTTGATGTCGAACTTCCCGTTCCCTGAAGCGTATCGACGTTACGTCGATGAAGCGTATGTATACGTCGTATACGGCTCTTCCCCTCTGCTCCGACCCATCCCCTCATCAGTGGGTCATCAGTGGTACATAAGGCCACCTGCGGGCCGGTCACGTCCCGAGCATCGCCCACAGATCGCCATCGCGGGAAAGTTCCTAGATCGACTCTTTGAGTACGTTGCCCGCGCTGAAGGCGGGGACCGTTTGGGCAGAGATCCGCTCTTCTCCCCGGTCTGCGGGTTCCTGCCCTCCCTGGCCTTGCGCTCCTGGACATAGAACTTGCCGAAGCCCGTGATCTGGACCTCCTCACCATCCTTGAGAGCCGAGGTGATCACGTTCTCGACCGCCTCGAAGTAGCGCTGGGCCTTGCTTTTAGGGCCATCGGCCTCTTCGGCTATCCTCTCGATAAACTCCGTCTTGTTCACAGATGCTCCTCTCTCCCGTCCGTGAGGGTTCCCTCGAGCGGGCGTCAGTTCGCTTACCCTCGTTGTACAGGAGCGTGTTCCCCTTCCCAACCCCCGTTTTGATTTCCCGTCAAACCTGAGCCGAGCGGCTCTGACCTGATGGCCTCGGCACTGGAGCGGGTGCGCGGGCTGCCCTTGGAGGTTCTCGAAAGCTCGGAGGTGCTCGGTGGGAGCCGTGGAGAGCTTCGTCCCGGCGACCCGCATGACGCGCACTGATAAACCGTATGTGGACGCGTTGCCGGCTTCGCTTCTCCAGGTGTTGTGGTTGTCTGGAAACAGGCTTTACAGCACTCTCCGTGCGGCCATAGAATGCACGGAAAACGAGGGAGGTCCTTTCAGTGGCTGAAGTAGGGGGTGTTGATAGACTCGCGCCCTTTGAGGATAAGCGCATGTGGCGGTTACTCTTGGCGCAACTGCACCCGGATGCCGGGGGTGATCACGAGCTGTTTACCTTCGCCTGTGCCGTGAAAGAAGAGGTGTGCAACAGGGAACGCGTCAGAGAGGAGCTTCCTTCCCATCGCAGGCAGCGGACGGAGCACTTCCTCCGGGCGTGGCAAGACGAGATGAACCGTTGGGCATCACGCAATCGTAACGCCCTTAGAAACCCTCGGGCCTATCGTAGCGGGGAGCCTGATGCATAGTCCCTTAGCCAGGCGGCCCTGGCCGCGAGAACGTCGCCTTCGGTCGCGATTCTTTCTCCGACGTTCAGGCGCGGAAGTTCTCAGCTATCGGGAACCCTACTGCTGACCTTGTTGCTGCTGCATCCTCTGTATCTCTGCCCACACCAGGTCGCCCGCTTCTCGCAACATGTGGATCGCGTTGCCCTGGTTCGGGTAATTGAGCTCCACCATGTTCTGCACTTTCCTGATGTTGGTCACGGCGCGCGCCAACTGCTGCGCAGGACTCTGTTGTTGTTGTTGCTGGTTGCCTTCAGTCATGAGGTCTCCTGTCCGTTGCTCTCGCCTTGACTCCAGAGGTTGCGTTCCGCGCTCGGCTTGATCGAGAACCAGGTGCTGTTCTTCATTGCCGGTACCGCAACCTAATCTATAGACGCGTTATGCCGTAGACGAGTTACGTCCGATAGTGGTGTATGGGCTCCGGTGTCGTTGGTTTCGTTGTTTACTGTGTGAGTGGTGAGGGCACGAGGGATACAATGATGGGGAGTTTTACGTAAGGGGGTGCAGGGTGTCACCCGAAAGACCCGGATCTCAAGGAGCAAACGAATACTCTTCGGGCGACGCTGGCGAACGGGCTAGCTTCGAACAGGAGTATGACGGTTACGCGGTGAATCAGAACGAACGACCCGGCGGCAGCGACCCCGACGTGGTGCTGGACGTGCCGGTACTCAACATCGACGAGCTCGACCTGGAGGTCGAAGATCTAGCGGCCCACGTGTCGGTGCGGGCGGAGCTGGCCGACCTCGTGAAGGTAAACGTCGGTGTAGATGTATACCTAAATAACGTCAAGCTAGAAATCAAAGGCGTAGAGGCTCAAGCGCTCCTGACGGTGAGGTTGGACAGGGTACTCAGCACCATAGATCGGGCCCTGGACGCTATCGATAATAACCCGCAGATCCTCAGCGAAGCCGCTCGAGGTGCGGACCAGACGCCGCAAGACGCGAGCCAGGCTGCTCGAGATGCCGGACGGATGGCCCAACTAGCGGAAGCCACGCCGGGCCGGGTCAACGACTCGGCGACCGAAGGAGCCGGCGACAGACTGGATCTGGCATCGGACCAGGCCGGACGGGCGGGCGACTCCGGCGACGTAACGGAGACCACCCCGAGCGAGTCCAAAGAAGAAGAAGAAGAGGGCGAGGAGTCGAAGAGCAACCTCGCCGATCTACAGATCGAGGAGGAGTACGTAGACGAGCGGGGCCGGATCGTGGGCCGGGCGCGAGACGAGTCCGGGAACGTCGTCGAGGAGGTGCTCGACGAGGAAGGCGGCGTTCTGGATCCGGGCGAGCCCAAAGAGGCGGAAGACAATAGGGAGCGTGAAGACGACAGCAACGTGGAAGCTACGGACGCAGCCCGGCGTAGGGCGAACGAAACGCGTGTGAAGCTCTCCGGAGTGAAAGGCACGGGCTCCGGCGGACGCATCCTCGTCAAGGACGTGGAGAGAGCCGCGAGAACGTCGGCGGCAGACTAGCTCTGAGACAAACCCTCGCCGCATACTTTTCGGCCTTTACAATGTACGGAGCAGCGGAAAAGGAGACTTCGGTATGGCCGACAAAGACAAGGACTTGAAGAGTAGCTCGGCGGAGATCATAGCGGATCTCCTCACGGACCCGCGGGTGCGGCGAGGACTCAGTTACCTGGGGGGCGAGGAGTTCAAGGCCGACCGGGAACGCATCCGTCAGGGGGCTGGCGAGCGCCTGAGGAACATCCGCAACCGGTACCGGCCGAAGAAGCGTACCTCCGAGACCGTGACCCGCGAGAGGGAGCTCACCCTGCGCCTGGCCGAGGTCGAGGCCGAGGCGGCGGAGCTACGCTTGCGCCTCTCGGAGCTGCTGGAGGAGGAAGAGCAGCTCCGCGGCGCTTTGGAAGGCTTGTAGCTTCCGGAGGACGCGCGTCTAGGCCTTCGGACCGGCGGACGGTCGAGTGTTGGCATTTGTGAATTCTCTTTGTACAGATGGCTAACACTCGGTCGTTCCCCTTGTGTTTTGCGCTCGACTCGTGTAAAAAGCGGGTTGCTGTCTTGGCACCCTTTTGCGTCTGAGGAGGCGGTTTGGCAACTCCCAATACCGGTCTTTACGACCCCACATACCAGCGGGATGCTTGCGGGTTCGGATTTGTGGCGCGGGTAGACGGGAGACCTACCCGGGAGACCGTGGAGGAGGGCCTGGAGGTCCTGTGCAACCTCGACCACCGGGGCGCGAGCGGGAGCGACCCCGAGACTGGCGACGGAGCGGGAATCCTCTTGCAGGTCCCGGACGCGTTTTTGCGCCGGGAGTGCGTTTCTTTGGGCCTCGAACTGCCACCGGCCGGGGGGTACGGGGTTGGGATGCTCTTCGAGTTTGGCGACGAAGGGGAGACCGGCTGCGAGGGCACGTTGGAGCGGATCGTGGCCGAGGAGGGACAGCGCTTTCTGGGTTGGCGGGACGTCCCCGTGGAGCCAGGCGTGGCGGGAGAGCTGGCCCAGAGCGTCATGCCGCGCATCCGGCAGTTCTTCGTCGAGAACAGGATAGGGGACGAAGGGGCCTTCGAGCGGAAGCTGTACGTGATCCGGCGCAGGCTTCACAAGGAGGCCGAAGGCGGCTGCTACGTAGCGAGCCTCTCGGCCCGGACGCTGGTCTACAAGGGCCTACTCAAGGGCAAGCAGGTCACGGGGTTCTATCCCGACCTCAGGGACTCGGCGGTCTCGAGCGCGCTGGCGCTGGTCCACTCGCGTTTCTCGACGAACACTTTAGGGACGTGGGACCTCGCGCACCCGTACCGCTACGTGGCGCACAACGGCGAGATCAACACGCTGCGCGGGAACATCAACTGGATGCGCGCCCGCGAGAGCCGCCTGGAGTCGCCGCTCTTCGGGGAGGACATAAAGAAGATATCGCCCATCGTCCAGCCGGACCAGAGCGACTCGGCGACCTTCGACAACGCCCTCGAACTCCTGTACCTAGCGGGGCGTAGCCTCCCGCACGCCGTCGCCATGATGATGCCGGAAGCCTGGGAGAACGACGACCTGATGGACGAGGATCGACGGGCCTTCTACGAGTATCACAGCGCCCTCATGGAGCCGTGGGACGGCCCCGCCGCCATCGCCTTCACCGACGGCAAGGTTATAGGCGCGACGCTCGACCGCAACGGCCTCCGTCCCGCCCGCTACTCTGTCACCCGTGATGGACGGGTCGTGATGGCTTCCGAGGACGGGGCCCTGCGCGTGCCGGCGGAGGACATCGTCGAGCGGTGGAGGTTGCAGCCGGGCAAGATGCTCGTGGTCGACACCGAGAAGCACGAGGTGTTGCACGACGACGAGGTCAAGAAGCCGCTCTTCGCGCGCAAGCCTTACAAGCAGTGGATCGAGGAGGGTGAGATCCACCTGGACGAGCTGCCCGAGGCCGCGCCGAACGGGCGCAACGAGACCGCCTCGCTCTTCGAGCGGCAGCTGGCGTTCGGGTATACCAACGAGGATCTGCGGATAGTCCTCTCCCCGATGGCCCACGACGGCAAGGAAGCCGACGGCTCGATGGGCACCGACACGCCGCTCGCGGTCCTCTCCGAGCGGCCGCAGCTCCTCTTCTCGTACTTCAAGCAGCTCTTCGCCCAGGTCACCAACCCGCCGATAGACCCGCTGCGCGAGGAGCTGGTCATGTCGCTCAACATGTCTCTTGGGCCGGAGCAGAACCTCTTCGACGAGACGCCGGAGCACTGTCGCCAGATCTCCCTCACGGGCCCCGTCCTGAGGGCGGCCGACCTGGAGAAGATACGGCAGCTCAGCTCCGAGCCGTTCCGCTCGGCCACGCTTCCGATGCTCTTCCCGGCGAACGAGGAAGGGGGACTCGAGAAGGCGCTCGAAGGGCTGTGCGAGAGGGCCGAGAAGGAGGTTCAGGAGGGTTCGACGGTCCTGGTCCTGAGCGACCGGGGCGTCGACGCGGAGCAGTCCCCGATACCGAGCCTGCTCGCCACCGCCGCCGTCCACCACCATCTGGTGCGCGCCGGTATCCGCACCCGGACGACCCTCATCGTCGAGACGGCCGAGGTCCGGGAGGGGCACCACTTCGCCCTGCTCGTCGGCTACGGCGCTACGGCGGTCAACCCCTACCTCGCCTTCGAGACCATCGAGGACATGGTCGAGACCGGCCTGATAGGTGACGTTACGCCGGAGGAAGCGACGAAGAACTTCGTCAAGGCGATCGAGAAGGCGCTCTTGAAGATCATCTCCAAGATGGGCATCTCGACGCTGTTCTCGTATTGTGGCGCCCAGATCTTCGAGGTCGTGGGCCTGAGCGACGAGGTCGTCGAGAGGTACTTCACCCGCACGCCCTCGCGCATCAGAGGCATCGGCCTGGAGGAGATCGGGGAGGAGGTCCTCCAGCGTCACCGGCGGGCCTTCGCGAAGATCGAGGACGGGCCCGAGGAGCTAGAGGTCGGGGGCGAGTACCAGTTCAGGATCCAGGGCGCGGCTCACATGTGGAACCAGTACAGCATCCCCCCGCTGCAACGCGCCGTCGAGACGGGCTCTTTCGAGACCTACAAGGAGTACTCGGACTACTTCAACGAGCGGAGCGAGAACCTCTTTACCCTGCGCGGGCTGCTCGATATCCGCCGCGACCCCATCCCCCTGGAGGAGGTCGAGCCGGCCAAGGAGATCGTCAAGCGCTTCTCGACGGGGGCCATATCCTTCGGCTCCATCTCGAAGGAGACGCACGAGACCCTGGCCATCGCCATGAACCGCATCGGCGGCAAGTCGAACACGGGCGAGGGCGGGGAAGACTCCGAGCGCTACACCCCCGACCTGACCGGCGACATCAGGCGCAGCGCGATCAAGCAGGTGGCTTCGGGGCGTTTCGGGGTGACGACGGAGTACCTGGTCAACTCGGACATGCTGCAGATAAAGATGGCCCAAGGCTCCAAGCCCGGCGAGGGCGGGCAGCTCCCGGGCCACAAGGTCTCCGAGGACATAGCGAGGGTGCGCTACTCGACGCCGGGGGTCGGTTTGATCTCCCCGCCGCCGCACCACGACATCTACTCCATCGAGGACCTGGCGCAGTTGATCCACGACCTGAAGAACGCCAACCCATACGCGATGGTGAGCGTGAAGCTCGTCGCGGCCGAGGGTGTGGGGACCATCGCCGCGGGTGTCGCCAAGGCGAAGGCCGACCACATAACCATCTCGGGGCACGACGGCGGCACCGGGGCCTCGCCGCTCTCCTCGATCAAGTTCGCGGGGCTGCCGTGGGAGCTCGGGATCGCCGAGGCCCAGCAGGTCCTCGTCAACAACGACCTGCGCGGGCGTATCGTCCTGCAGACCGACGGCCAGATGAAGACGGGGCGCGACGTGGTTATGGCGGCGCTCCTGGGGGCAGAAGACTTCGCGTTCTCGACGGCGCCGCTGGTCGCTTCGGGCTGCATCATGATGCGGGTCTGCCACCTGAACACCTGCCCGGTCGGGATCGCGACTCAGGACCCGGAGCTCAGGAAGCGCTTCACCGGGACACCGGAGCACGTCGTCAACTTCTTCTTCTTCGTGGCCGAGGAGATCCGGCAGCTCATGGCCGAGCTCGGCTTCCGCACCTTCGAGGAGATGGTCGGACGCTCGGACAGGCTCGTGGCCCGCGAGGGCATCGAGCACTGGAAGGCAAAGGGTGTAGACCTCTCGGCGATCCTGCACCATCCGGAGGCCGGCGAGAACGTGGCGATCCATCACGCCGAGGAGCAGGACCACTACCTGCACGACTCCATGGACAACGAGCTGATCGAACGCTGCGAGCGTGCCCTCGAGAATAAGGAGAACGTCCGCTTCTCGACGCCGATCGAGAACACGCGCCGCACGGTTGGCGGGAGGCTCTCCGGGGAGGTCGCGCGCCGCTACGGCGAAGAGGGCCTGCCGGACGGCACGATCCGGATAGACTTCGAGGGCGTGGCCGGGCAGTCCTTCGGCGCCTGGCTTACGCGCGGGATCACGTTCGACCTCCAGGGGACGACGAACGACTATGTGGGCAAGGGCCTCTCCGGCGGCCGCATAGCGGTCTACCCGTCCGAGAACGTGGGCTATGATCCGGGGAATAGTATCGTGGTCGGCAACGTGGCCCTCTACGGGGCGACGGACGGCGAGGCTTACTTCCGGGGCTTCGCCGGCGAGCGATTCGCGGTCCGAAACTCGGGCGCCGAGACCGTCGTCGAGGGCGTCGGCGAGCACGGTTGCGAGTACATGACTGGGGGAGTGGTCGTGGTGCTCGGTCCGACGGGCCGCAACTTCGCCGCCGGGATGAGCGGCGGTATCGCCTACGTCCTCGACGAAGAGGATATCTTCGAGAAGCTCTACAACCCGGAGATGGTTGACCTGGAGGCGGTGGATTCGGAGGAGAGCATCTCTCACCTGCGGGGACTCATCGAGCGGCACCTGCACTGGACGGGGAGCACGGCCGCCGAGCGGGTCCTGGAGAACTGGGAGGAGATGCTACCCAGGTTCATCAAGGTGATGCCGAAGGATCTCAAGCGCGTTCTGCAGGAGCGCCAGGAGGCGGAGTTGGAGGTGGTTCAATAGTGGGAGACCCGAGGGGGTTCTTGAAGATCGGGCGCAAGCCCACCCCGAAGCGCGACAAGGTCGAGCGGGTGCAGGACTACCGCTACATCTACGAGCCGATGCCGGAGGACGACGTCCGGGACCAGGCCGCCCGCTGCATGGACTGCGGGGTGCCGTTCTGCAACGTCGGCTGCCCCCTTGGTAATCTCATCCCGGACTGGAACGACCTGGTCTACCGGGACCGCTGGCGGGAGGCCATAGACCGCCTGCACGCGACCAACAACTTCCCGGAGTTCACGGGGATGCTGTGTCCGGCGCCGTGCGAGCCGGCGTGCGTCCTGACGATCAACGACGACCCCGTGACGATCAAGGAGATAGAGCTCTCTATTATCAACCGGGCCTTCGACGAGGGGTGGGTGACCGCGAAGCCCCCGCCGCCGGAGAAGAGGACCGGCAAGAAGGTCGCGGTGGTGGGTAGCGGTCCCGCGGGCCTCGCGGCGGCCCAACAGCTCAACTGGGCGGGTCACAGCGTGACCGTCTTCGAGAAGGACGACCGCATCGGGGGCCTCCTCATGTACGGCATCCCGGACTACAAGATCGAGAAATGGGTCGTGGAGAGGCGCATAGCCCTCATGGAAGAGGAGGGCATCGAGTTCCGCACGAACGCCTACGTCGGCTTCGACCCGACGACCGAGGAGCTGAAGCGCGACTACGACTCCATAATCCTCGCCGTGGGCGCTCTGGCCGGGCGCGACATAGTAGCGCCGGGCCGCGAGCTCGGCGGCATCCACCTGGCGATGGAGTACCTCGTGCAGCAGAACCGCCGGGTCGCCGGGCTCCCGATCGAGACGAGGCCGGAGATAAGCGCCGCGGGCAAGAACGTCATAATCCTCGGCGGCGGCGACACGAGCGCCGACTGCCTGGGCAACTCCCACCGTGAGGGCGCGGCCTCGGTGAAGATCTTCACTCACGGCCCCGAGCCGCCGAAGAACCCGGACCGGCTCACCTGGCCCGATTGGCCGTTGACCTTGACGACCTACCCGGTCCACGAGGAGGGTGGCGAGCGCGGCTGGAGCGTGGGAATAACCGGCTTCTCCGGGTCGAACGGCTATGTGGAGAAGATGCACTGCGTCAGGACGGAGCGCACCCCCGACGGTAAGACCAAGTACCTACCGGGGACGAACTTCGAGATCGAGACGGACCTGGTCCTGCTGGCGATCGGGTTTACTGGGCCGGTGCGCGACAAGTTCCTCGAGGACCTGAACCTGGGCTACAACGAGCGGGGAGCCATCCCAGCCAACGGCGACGACGACTTCGCCACGAGCGAGCCGGGTATCTTCGTCGCCGGCGACGCCAAGAGGGGGGCTTCCCTGATCGTCTGGGCTATCGCTGAGGGCCGAAAGGCCGCCCGCCAGGCGGACCTCTACCTTGCCGGCGAGAGCGTGCTCTCGAGCCTGAGTGGAGGAACCGCGCTCGGAGAGACTTAGGCCTTCTCGCGTTCGAGTCGCCCTTACGCCGCCTGGCTCAGGGACGAAACCTGCTCCTCGAGCTCGTCGCAAGCTTCGCGCACGAGACGAAGACCCTCGTCCGTGGAGAGGTGGACGATCCGGGGAAGAGCGCTCAGAATACCGGCCTCCGTGGTCCTGTAGTGACCTTCGGGATTCCTCAGCGCTGCCAGGTACCTGGATTCCCAGCCCTCCGATGCGACGAACTCGAAGACGGAGTCCAGGTAGGCGGAGACCTCGGGGTTCTCTACCCCTTCCGTCGCGGCGGCGTAGAAGAGGCTCCCGCCGAGATATTCGAAGCCCGGCACGCGGAGTCTGTCGCCTTCCACCTCGAAGGCGCGGGCTAGATCTCCCGGATCGACGGTTAGACCGTCCCTCCTGACCCTGCTCGCCGTGCCGTGCACCAGAGCGGCCACCGCCAGCACGACCTCCGGGTAGTTTCCGTCTATCGCTCGCAGCTCCACCGTCCCGTGCTGGTTGAGGCGTACCGGATTCCAGGAAGCCTTCAGGACGTTGCCACCGGCCTCGAAGAAGAGGCGTCGCTCGACGCGTGCTCTATCCATCGCCTCGAGCCAGGCTTCGTAGCCGGCGAGCTGGCGCTCGACCAACTCCCGCGCGCTCCTCGCGTACGGCCGAAGGTCGCCCACTTCGGGTAGGTGCGTGTAGAGTCCCTCGCAGCCGAGCAGCGCGCTGCCCCGGTAGTAGGCCGTGCGGGCCGCAAGACCCGGCGCCTTTCCCTCGTAGAATGGGCAGGCGCGGGTGAGGGCCACCAGCGCCGGGTCCAGGGCCGTCGCCAGGTTGTAGAGGTTCAGAAGCTCCTCCAGCGCGGCTGCCGGAGCGCCGGGGGAGATCACCGCGTCGGGATCCAGGGTCCCCTCCGGGAGTTCGAAGTGCAGGTGGACGCCGGTACACCTCGCGGCGTGGAGGAACCGCCCATGCCCTATCGTGCGCGCCTGGAACTCGTATTCCGGCCCGCTGCGGAGCACCGGATCCACGGGCAGAGGGTACGTCGACAGCGGATAGAGCCTGACGCCCAGCTCTTGTCCGGCCCGCAGGGCGAGGTCCAGGCTCGCCAGGTACGCCGCCGCGAGGTCCGCGACCGTGCGGGCGGGCAGGGTGTTTATCTCCACCATACTCCAGGAGACCTCCCCCACGAAGCCCTCCGGGCTCAGGCCCTCTTCACCAGCCGTCTCCCGGCAGCGCGCCAGAAACTCGTCCGCCCGGTCGGAAGGCGCGCCTTCCTCGTCTACCAGGAAAAACTCCTGCTCGATGCCTATGCGTCGCTGCTCCATCGCTCCCAATATACGTCCACCCTGACCAGGCTCCAGTATGCTCCCTGTACGCACCCCCGTAAATAGTTCCAAGGGAAGGATTACCGCGAGTTTCGACCTCGCCTCGGACCGCGGAGAACACTCTCACGAAGGCGGGAACGGCGGCTCGTGAGCGTGTCTCCGGAACAAAGCTACGACCGGCGAGCCAGTACGATGAGGTGGTCGCTCCCGGCGGTGAAAGGC
>JAIVIG010000166.1 GCA_020200675.1 Actinomycetota bacterium | reverse complement strand
GATCTCGCCCGCCCAGTAGGCCATAACCATCGAGAGGGAGGTCGGGCTGCACCAGATCTCGCCCCCGTCCGGGTACACCATCTGCGAACGGGCCGGCACCCCGAATTCCAGGCCCCAAGAGCCGGCGCCCGCCCCCCCGAGGTTCTCACCGTAACGGTAGGAGTCCGATGCAACCACGGAGACGCCCCGGACCAACGGGGAGACACCCAACTGCTCCGCGAAGAGCGTGAGGCGATACTGGTAGGCGTCAGCGAATACCGAGCCCTGGCTCTGCAAGGTGTCGGTCAGCACCCCCCAGGCGCCGCTCCGCTGGCCGCCCACGCTGTGACGCCCCACGCTCCCCGTCTCGGATGCCCAGACACCCATGTCGAACCAGGGGGTCCAGCTACCCTCGGAGCGGACTCGGACCTCGACCTCCACCCAGGTCCCCGCCGGCGTCGCCGCCTCCCAAGAGGGTACCAGCGTGTCGAAGGGGGTAGCGGTCTCGTAGACCGGCGAGGTCGTCCAACCCCAGTAATAGCTGCCGCCGTTGTAGGAGCCCGAACCGTCGAACGCGTAGTACGGTGCGGTAGTGAGACTCACCTCGCCCGCCCCACCCGGGAGGCCGCCGACCGTGACACCGTCCTGCTCGGCAGCCGAGAGCGCGTCGTAGGTGTCGTACCGTCCGAAATCCACGTAAGGGCTACTCGCCGCCCCGGCGTCCGGGGCACCCGGGCCGAGCAAGAGCAGGACCGCCGCCGTCAGCAGCACCGATGCGACCGGGCAGGCCCGCACAATCTTCCAAGTAGAACGCCCCCTCACGAGGAGACAGTCTACACTCCCCGGCGTCCCGGTGCCCCGAGGCCCTGGAGGAGGTAGGGAGGACGAACATCCTTGCCTCGTAGAGGGGCTGCGCGAAGAGTGGCTGGACGCGGTGCGCTACGCCCTGTGGGACGCGACCGGATGGCACCGCGACTACTCTCCGGCCGCCTGGCGCAACCGGGCCACCGAGGAGCAGAAGAGGAAAGGCTGGGAGATGGCGGTGAGGATCGAGAAGATCATAGTCACCGTCCTGCACGAGGCACACGGGCGGCAGGTTGAAGAGACGATGAATACCCTCTCTGAGGGACCGGAGGAGTTCTACAGAACCTCTTACTGACCTCGAGTATAGGGATTTACTCTCGAAACAGGGCTGATCCTGTCTCTGTTGTAAACTAGAGGTGGGAAAGGTCAGGACAAGGAGGATCTCACAAGATGAGTCTGAGTTTGATACAGGTGGCCGGTTTCGGTTTAGTGGTCGTCGCGTTCGCGGTGGTGTTGTTCGTAATCTTCCTCGTGGCGAGCGCGGTGCGCATCGTCAACGAGTACGAGCGGGGTGTCATCTTCAGGCTCGGACGGGTGCAGGGAACGGCCAAAGGCCCGGGGCTCTTCTTCCTCATCCCGATAGTGGATAGGATGGTAAAGATCGACCTTAGGACCGTGACCATGGACGTCCCGCCCCAGGACCTGATAACCAGGGACAATGTGCCCGCAAAGGTAAATGCGGTTGTGTACTTCAGGGTAGTGGATCCGAACAAGTCGGTCATAGAGGTGGAGAACCACGTACTGGCCACCAGCCAGATCAGCCAGACTACCTTGAGGAGCGTCCTCGGTCAGAAGGACCTCGACGACCTCTTGACCGACCGCGAGTCCATAAACGAGCAGCTTCAGGCGATAATTGACCAGCAGACGGATCCTTGGGGGGTCAAGGTGAGCGTGGTCGAGGTCAAAGACGTGGAGATCCCTCAGGGAATGCAGCGATCGATGGCGGGCCAAGCCCAGGCCGAGCGAGAGCGTAGGGCTAAGATCATCAACGCGGAGGGGGAGTACCAGGCTTCCCAGCGCCTGCACGATGCCGCTGAGCGCCTGGAGAGTCCCACAGCCTTGCAGCTCAGGCTCTTCCAGACGCTGACGGAGATCTCTAGCGAACAGAGCTCCACAGTGATCCTTCCGGTCCCAATAGATTTGTTCCGCCCTTATCTTGGAGATTCGAACAGTTCCGGCGATGGACAATCTCGTCAGGCACGGGCGGCGCGACCCAGGGAAGAAGAGGAGGCCGAGCGCCTCTACGAAGAGGCCGTGGGCCAAGCCAGCAGCGAGCAACAGGCCATGCAGGAACTGCGACCCGACGGGACTAACGACCCCGTTATCCCGACTCCGGTCGAAGACACCACTAACCTAGGCGAGGAGCAGGTGCCGCCGGGCGAAGAGCCGACGAGGCCGGGTTCCTCCTAGCATACATCCGCACTTTGGCTTCGGCTGGTAGAGAAAGAGCGAACCTTCCGTGCCGCCCTACCGCCTACCAGAGGCAGTGTCTTAGCCGCCTATCATGAGGTGCGCAAGAATCGGTTTCAAGGGATCGAGGCCTGGTGGGTAGGGCGGGGGAAGAGAAGGGCACCGAGTTGGTTT
Organism: Actinomycetota bacterium; assembly: GCA_020200675.1. Taxonomy (GTDB): domain Bacteria; phylum Actinomycetota; class Rubrobacteria; order Rubrobacterales; family Rubrobacteraceae; genus Rubrobacter_F. Next base: position 999 of record JAIVIG010000166.1, on the reverse strand, counting down.
TAAGAGCCTTTTAGGTAGCTTTGAAGGACGACTACAAGAGCGCCCAAGACTACCCCGACGCGGCGTGCGGCGGCGTCGAGTCGGGATCTTATCCCTACTGACCGGCTCGGAGGCCCTCAGGCAACACTGTTTGTTGAGCCGTCAGAAGGTCAGTTGGGAGCAGAGTTTTAACCCGAATTCTTGCCTAATCTAGTGCCGCAGCAAAGCAGCGGCTACTCTACCCCTACTTGCTAGGCTCTGCTAGTTTCCGCCCCGTGCCCCTGATCCTCTAGAGGTAGCCACGTGGCGCGATGGACAAAACCACGTACCTGCCTCTAAGGGACTGGGCTCTAAGCTAGGGGCCGCCTCTGGGGCCTACCTCCCTCTTCTTGTGCGGCTATGATGCGCAGCACGCGTTTGTACTCGTCGGGGGAGAGATGCTCTTCGAGCCGGTCGAGTACGGCCTCTAACTCCTCTTCGACTCGGCGCTCGACGAGTTCGTCCACACGCTCCAACCGTCCGAGCCGCCCTTCTAAGCCCCCCAACGTTTGTCTCCTCTCTGCTCTTGGGATTGCTCCAGCTGCTCGATGCGTTCCTCCAATTCCTCGGTCTCCTTGACCTTGCGTTCGATCTCCACAGCCTTCAGCAGCGTGTTGTAGCCCTGGAAGACGACGGCTCCGATGCCCCTCTCCACACGCCCCTCGAGCACGTCCAACACCACGGTTCGTATCTCGCGCTTGACCTCAGAGAGCTCGGAGGCGCCGCGAGCCTTGCCGCCGCGACGACCGCGTTGCTTGCGAGCTTGTGCGTTCTCGGGCGCGTGAGACCAGCAGTAACTTCCGCTAGTAGCGTCGAGCTGACACCGCTCTCCGGCCTTTGTTATCGCGGCGCAGCGCACCTACTGATCTGTGCGGAGGCTGCTAAACGCTGTGGTAGGATCGGCTCATGGACAACTCACTTTCAAAGGAAGCCACAGACTGGCGCGAGGGAAGGCGCTTGAGAGCCTGGGAGCTCAAGAAG
>JAIVIG010000280.1 GCA_020200675.1 Actinomycetota bacterium | reverse complement strand
GAACAACGGTGAACAGTCAGCAACCTCGTACGGAGAAATTCGGCTTAGGTAAGCGAGTTCTAGAACATCCAGCAACGACTGCAAACGTGTTGAGACTGACTCTTAATCTCTAGGTTCCAGGTTCGAGTCCTGGGCGGCTCACTCGAAGAATATCTCGTTTGCAGGAAAACGCGGTGACTCAAAAAGCCCCCGGCATCCCGCCGGGGGCGGTTTACTACACCCGTACTGCAATCGGGGTTTTCTTTCCATTTTGGCTCCGCCGGTTTACCCCAGCGCTTCGTCCATCGCGGAGGCGGCGCCGTCCATGCCGGGCAGGACGTGGGAGTAGAGGGTGAGCGCGATGCTGGCGTGTCCCAGGGGCTCCTGGACGTACTTAGGGTGGACGTTGCTGGCGAGGAGCAGGGTGGCGCAGGTGTGCCGGAGGTCGTAGAGCCGGACCGTCTCAGGCAGGGAGGCGCGCTTCCCTTGAACGCACACAACACGTTGCGGTGATTCAGGGGCGCGCCGACTGTAGAGGTGAAGACGAGACCGTGATCCCGCCAGACGGAGGACAGGCGCATACGCTCGTAGGCAGAGACCCGAAACGATTGAGGAATCACCAACCGAAGGCGACAGGCGCTCCTCGCGTAGTCCCGAGGAGAGATCCTGGGGCGGGGTCTTGCTGCTCCACGATCCTTCTCTCGCAGCGCCTTGCGGTCATCCTTGCCCTTTCAGCTCTTCCTGGACGCTCGCGCGGCCTCCGCGAATCGTCTCGCGTTCTCGACGACATCACCGCGGTCGCGCCCTTCGAGCGATGGCGGGGCGAGGGAGGTTCCGGCACCGATCGCGAAGGGCTTTCAGGTAAGACGGCCCGCCGGAGGAGCCGGGGAAGAGTTTTATCGCTTTCGCGCCGAGCCCGTGGGCGAGCATGATCTCCGAAGGGGTCAGCGTACCCGGCAGCGTCAGGAGTCCGGTCTCCAGCATGGCGGGCAAGAGACCCGGGTCGCAGCCCGGGCTGACGAGAAAGGCCGCGCCGGCCTCCGCGGACTGCTCGACCTGCTCACGGTCGATCACCGTGCCGGCGCCGAGCAGGATGCGGTCTTCGTACTCTTCGTTCAAGTCGCGTATGACCCTGGGAGCTTCGGGGATGGTGAAGGTGCCCTCGATGCAAGAACGCCGCCACTCCTTGAAATAGAGGCCGGTGGGAGCTTCGGGGTCGAGGCTCGCGCGGGAGACGTCCACCCCTTCCCCCCGCACGAAGGCCAGGATCTCCTTCCCGAACTCGTCGTCGCCGAGCCGTCCGGCCCAGCCGACCCGGTGTCCAAGCCGCGAGAGACCCACGGCCACGTTCAGCTCGGCTCCGCCTACGTGCTTCTCGAACCTGCTAACGTGTTTGAGAGGGCCCCTGGAGAGAGGGTTCATCACGACCAAAGCCTCGCCCAGGGTCGTCATCTGCAAAGGCTCGCTCATCTTTCCTCCCGACCTCTTCCGCGGCAGTACGGGTTCCGAATCCCGGTCTGCTTTCGTTACCGTACCCGAGACGCAGCCCGAGTATCTCCGTTTGACGGCGACTTTTCCGCTCAAATATAATGTAACGGTAATGATTATTGATAGTGCTATCTACGTGGACGGTCTTCGAAGCACCCCCTGTCCGCTGGAGGGCATGTACAACTCGTGTCGCGACCAGGACGGGTTCGCCTGGGTTGGTCTCTATGAGCCTAACGAGGAGGAGTTCGAGTCCGTCACCGGCGAGTTCGACCTGCACAAGCTGGCGGTCGAGGACGCGATCAAGGCCCACCAGCGACCCAAGGTGGAGCGCTACGGCGACTCGGTCTTCGTCGTACTCAAGTCGGCGCGCTACCTGGATAGCTCGAGGACCGTGGAGTTTGGTGAGATACACGCCTTCGTGGGACCGGACTTTATCGTTACGGTACGCCACGGCGAGGCTTCCTCGCTGCACGGTGTGCGCAAGGCGATAGAGAGCGAGCCCGACCTGCTCCGCCGGGGACCGGAAGCCATCCTCTACACGATTATGGATCACGTCGTCGACGACTACACTCCGGTTATCAACCGTTTGGAGAACGACATCGACGATATCTAGGCGGAGGTGTTCGGAGGCAACCCCAGCGTCTCGCGCCGGATATACGAAGTCTCTCGCGAGGTCATCCAGTTTTACCGGGCGACCCGGCCGCTGGCCGCAGCGCTCGAGCGCCTGATCGAAGGCGACGTGTGCAACGTCGACCCGGAGGTGGGCAACCACCTGCGCGATGTCCGGGACCACGTGCTGCGGGTAAAGGAGCAGATCGAGGCCTTCCGCGAGCTGCTCTCCAGCATCGTAGTCGTGAACCTCACGCTGGTGAGCGTGAATCAGAACGAGGAGGTCAAGAACCTCACCCAGGCGAGCATGGCACAGAACGATCAGGTCAAGAAGATCAGCGCCTGGGCGGCTATCCTGGCCGTTCCGACGATCTTCACGGGCATCTACGGAATGAACTTCACGTACATGCCGGAGCTGACGTGGAAGGCCGGCTACCCACTCTTGCTGGCGCTGATAGTGCTGATCACGATCCTGCTTCACCGCGGCCTCAAACGTGCCGGATGGCTGTAGCGAACGGGCGCTCGCGTACTCACGGGGTTGCGTAACCAAACTTCCACGCCGAAACCCAGAAGGAGGTTGCCCCATGGCTGCTAGCGGCTCCCGAACGCCGAACGAAGGAGGTTGGATCGACGTTTCCGTCCCCTTGCGAAGCGGGATGGCCCACTGGCCGGACAACCCTCCCGTCCGTATCGAGCGGATGCTCGACATGGAACGCGGCGACGTGGCCAACGTCTCCGAGATATCCCTCGGGGCGCACACTGGTACCCACATGGACGCGCCGATCCACTTCGTGCGCGAAGGAGAAGGCATGGAACGCATGCCGCTCGACGCAACGATCGGCCGGGCGCGGGTGATCGAGATACAAGACCCCGAGTCCATCAAGCGCGAGGAACTCATCCCGCACGAGATCGGCAGCGGCGAGCGGGTCTTGTTCAAGACCAGAAACTCGCCGCGTTGCTGGCAGACAGACGACTTCGTCGAGGACTTCGTGTACGTCTCCCAAGACGCGGCCCGCTACCTCGCGGAGGTCGGGGTCAGGACGGTCGGCGTCGACTACCTCTCGGTCGGCGGGTTCTACAAAGACGGCCCCGAGACGCACCACGCGCTCCTCGGGGCCGGGGTCTGGGTCATCGAGGGCCTCGATCTGTCGGAGATAGAGCCGGGCGAGTACGAGCTGATCTGCCTGCCGATCAAGGTGCAAGAGGGCGATGGCGCCCCCGCCCGGGCGATCTTGCGCGCTATCTAGCGTCGGGGCCGGAGCAGGCACCTAGAACGACTCGAGAGCAACAGGTGCTGTACGAGCATCCGCCGGCGCTCTCGTGCGGCGTCAGGGTCTAACCTCTCCGGGTACGGGGGTGATCACCTCCGGCCCAGATTCGGTAAGGACAAAAGTTTCTTCGGCCTTGGCCCCGGTAACCGAAGGGTTCCAGGCTAAGGCCTGGCCCACCCGTATCTCCTGCCGCGTCTCCGGGGTCGCTATGACCTCGCGCGAGGCGTAGCCCGTCATGCCGCCCTGATGGTGCAACCTCCACTCCTCCGGAAACCCCTCCTCCGCGTAGAAGCGCCGGCAGTCCTCGAAGGCGTCGGCGAGGGTGTGGCCGGGGCGGGTGGCCTCTTCCCTCATACGCCGGAGAATGGTCTCGCAAGCTTCCAGGCGTTGCCTCAGCTCTTTGTCCGGCTCTTCAAAATGAACTATCCGGGTGACGTTGGCGTAGAGGCCGCCGCGCTCCGCGCTCACCACGAGCATGGCCCGGCGCTCTATGGTCGCGCCGTGCGGGATCGGGTGCCGGTAACGGACGATGCGGTCGTCGGCGGCGGCCAGGAGCACCGAGCCGAAGAGCCGACGCCGCCTGCAGGCAGCCGCCAGGTTCGCCGCTGCTCCGAGCTCGCTCATGCCGGGCTCCAGAGAATCCGCCGCTTCCGCCACTGCTGCCGCGGCGTCGGCCCCAATCCGCCGGTAACGTTCCAGGGCGTCGGGGTCCAGGACGTAGCGCAGGGGCGAGACCTCGTCCGAAACATCCAAAGCGTCTTCTAGCGGGAAGTCCGCTCCCAAAGCGGCGTCGCCCGCCAACTCCCGGATGGCGGTCGCCTCGTCTTCGTGCCAGGGATGCTCGACCACCTCGAAGTCTGGGGTTTGCTCCTCGCGCATCCGCGGAGCCTCGATATTGTTGGTCAAGACGTACTCCGCCTCGGGGGTGATGAGGACGGCCGCGACCCCGAACGGGGAGGCGTGGTCCACACGGGTGTCCGCCCCGTTCGTGTACCAGGCAAAGTTGTTCGACCGGCGCAGCAGCAGCGCGCCGACCCCACACCGTTCCATCAGCTCCAGAAGTCTTTGCCGTCTGGCTCTCCGGCTCGTCGAGTCGTGATGTGCCTGGCTCATTCCGTTACCTCCGCCTCGGTTTGCTTTTCGTCGGTTCGCAGGAGCGTGAGGACGCCCAGGGGGAACAGCGGCAGCACCGAGAGCAGCCTGGCGACAACCGTGGCGGCGACGATGAACGGGGGCGAGGTCGCGCCACGGTCTTCGCCAGGCACGGGGTGCGCTCTACTCCTCGGAGCCCCGGACCTGGGTGATGGCGGGACGCAGGAAGTAGCTGAAGATCCAGTTGGCCGCTATGCACATCCTGCTCTGCGGGCTGTTGAGCTGTGTCCGGATCAATGGTTGTGGCGCGGCGTCTTGGAGGCGACGTCCCGGTATTTGAGCGCCGCTTCCATGACCCCGCCCTCGTCGAGCTGGGTCACCGAGGCGCGGTAGACCTCCTGCCAGGGCGTGTGGCTCTCCGGGATGGGTGGGACGGGATCTTCGCGCTTGCGGCGTTCGATCTCGTCCTCCGGCACCAACATGTCGCAGCGTCCGGCGTCGAGGTCGATGCGGATCTTGTCACCGGTTCGCAGCCAGGCCAGGCCACCGCCGACGGCGCTCTCGGGGGCGGCGTGAAGGATCGAGGGGCTGTCAGAGGTGCCGGACTGCCGCCCGTCGCCGATGGTGGGAAGGGTGGTGACCCCGCGCTTGAGGAGCGCGTCCGGGGGCTGCATGTTGACGACCTCGGCCGAACCCGGCCAGCCCATCGGGCCTGCGCCACGCATCACGAGGACGGAGTCCTCACCGATGTCGAGGTCCGGGTCGTTGATGCGGTGGTGGTAGTCTTCGGCGCCGTCGAAGACCACCGCGCGGCCCTCGAAGATGCCTTCGCGGCCGGGTTCCCTCATGTAGCGGGCCCGGAACTCGTCGGAGATCACGCTCGTCTTTATGATCGCGAAGTCGAAGAGGTTGCCGGAGAGGACGAGGAACCCGGCGCGCTCTTGCAGCGGCGCATCGTAGGGTGCGATCATCTCGGGGTCCGTACCCTCGCGCCCCGCGACGTTCTCGGCCAGCGTCCGGCCCGTGATGGTCGGAACCTCGCCGTTGATCTTTCCGGCCCGGATAAGCTCGTCGAGTACCGCGGGTACCCCCCCGGCGCGATGGAAACGCTCGCCGAGGTATTTTCCGGCCGGCTGCATGTTGACGAGCAGCGGCACATCGTAGCCGTGTTCCCAGTCGGACGGCACCAGTTCCACGCCGGCGTGGCGGGCCATCGCCGTCACGTGCGGCTGGGCGTTGGTGGAACCGCCTATCGCCGTGGTGGCGACGATCGCGTTGAGGAACGCGTCGCGGGTCAGGATCTTCGACGGGCGCAAATCCTCGTAGGCCATCTCGACGATGCGTCTCCCCGTGGCGTAAGCTATCTGGCCGCGCTCGCGGTAGGCAGCCGGGATCATGGCGCACCCAGGTAACGACAAACCGAGGACCTCGGCCAGGGAGTTCATGGTGGAGGCTGTCCCCATGGTGTTGCAGTGGCCGACGGACGTGGCGGAATCGAGGGCCGTCTCCAAGAACTCCTCCTCGTCGATCTCGCCCGCGGCCAGCCGGCGCCGGCTCTTCCAGAGCACCGTACCCGAGCCGACCAGTTCGCCCTCGAAGTACCCGTCGAGCATCGGCCCGCCGGAGAGGACGATGGCGGGGATGTCCACCGTCGAGGCGGCCATTATTCCCGACGGCGTGGTCTTGTCGCAGCCGGTGGTCAGCACCACGGCGTCGAGAGGGTAGCCGTAGAGGATCTCCACCAGCCCCAGGTAGGCGAGATTGCGGTCGAGGGAGGCCGTGGGGCGGCGGCAGTTCTCGAAGATCGGGTGTGCCGGGAACTCCATCGGGATGCCGCCCGCGTCCCGGATCCCATCCCGCACGCGACTCGCGAGCTGCAGGTGGTGCCGGTTGCAGGGGACGAGGTCGCTACCGGTCTGGGCTATGCCGACTATAGGCTTCCCCGAGCGCAGTTCCTCTGGTGTAAGCCCGTAGTTCATGTACCGCTCCAGGTAGAGCGCGGTCTGATCCCTGCGCTCGGGATCGTCGAACCAGTCGCTCGAACGGAACCGGCGCGCGGGTCGGGTGGAATCGTCAGCCACGATAGATACTCCTTGCCTCCTTTTCGGCTCCAATTCTACACACCGTTCGCCCTCGATCGAGAAAACACGGCTGGACCAGATCCCGGACAACGCTCCGGACTATGAACATACAGCACGCTGAGGAGTCGCGCCAGCACGCCAGGTCCAATCTCTCGACACACGTTTGTCCGCGAAAGATTTGCTTCTCCGAAAACCGCCAAAACGCCGAGCGGCAAGATCCAGCGCGTCCTGATCCGCGGTGAGATTTGGCAGAACGGCCGACGAGGACCGCCCTCGGCCGTGCGGTCTCAGATGGGGACGGATGCTATGATGCGTCTGTTGTATGGGGATCAAGGGCAGAGAGCGCAAGCTTGCCTGCGAGAAAGAGGGAAACATGGACGATGCTGTTAGATAGGCCGCCGACCGCGTGCTTCGCGATGTAGTGGACCGCGAGAACGGCGTGCCCGGCGTGGTGGCGATGGCGACTGACCGCGATGGGAACTTCTACGAAAGCTCTGCGGGCGTCCGCGAGCTCGGTAAAGACCAGGAGATGACCACGGACACCATCTTCGCCATCTTCTCGTGCACAAAGGCCATAACGGGCGCCGCCGTGATGCAGCTCGTCGAGGAGGGTGTGATGTCCCTGAGCGATCCGGCAAAGGAGTACGCGCCGGAGATAGCCGACATACAGGGCCTCGAAGGCTTCGATAACGACGGCGAGCCGCGAGAACGCCCCCCGAAGTCCGACGTAACGGTAGAGCAGTTGATGCTCCACACGGCGGGCTTCGGCTACGACTTCTTTAACTTTGACCTGATCGAATACGGCGAGAAGCGCGACGTCCCGAGCGTCGTCACGGCGACTCAGGCGTCGCTTGAGTCGGTCCTTCTCTTCGATCCGGGCGAGCGCTGGGAGTACGGAAGCAACATAGACTGGGTTGGAAAGGTCGTCGAAGGGGCGCGCGGAGAGAGTCTCGGCGAGGCGATGAAGAAGCGCATCTTCGAGCCGCTCGGGATGGACACCACCGCGTTCACGATGACCGACGAGATGCGTTCCCGCCGGGCGACCGTCCACCAACGCGGCGAGGATGGGACTTTGACGCCGCTCCCGGACTTCGAGCTTCCGCAGGACCCGGAACAGCACATGGGCGGTCACGGGCTCTACGGCCCCGTCGGCGACTACATGAAGTTTATACGCATGATCCTGAACGACGGCGACGGAGCGAACGGGCGCGTTCTGAAGGCGGAGACCGTCGAGGCGATGTCCCGCAACGGGCTCGGAGACATGAAGATCAAGGCGCTGCCCGGCGCGCTGCCGGACCTCTCGAACGACGCGGAGTTCTTCCCGGGCATGCCGAAGTCCTGGGGCTACACCTTCATGATCAACGACGAGGACGCGCCGACCGGACGGCCGGCGGGCGAACTCGGTTGGGCGGGGCTCGCTAACCTGTTCTACTGGATCGACCGGAAGAACGGCATCGGCGGTTTTTGGGCGACCCAGATCCTCCCGTTCGCGGACCCGGTCTCCTTCACCGGCTACATGGACTTCGAGACCACCGTCTACAGCCACCTGCGCTCGGGCAGCCCAAGCCTGTCCGCTCTCTAGAAGCGGGTGGCGGCCGGACTGGCCGGTATCCAGGTTCTTAGCGCCTCCGGGACCCGTTTCCGGAGGCGCTTCTCGTTCGCCTCGCGGAGTGCTTCGCTCGTGTGTCGTCCATGGATTCCTAAGTCCGCCTCTCCCCTCTTCGCTACGCCGGTCAAGCTCTCCGGAGCCATTCCACGCGATTCACCCATTCCTCCTGCGTGGTGTCTGCGATAGTCTTCTCTACGCCTGAGATGAGGACTCCGAACGCCTCGTTCCTCACGCTGGAGGGCACCAGGATCACGCCTGTGTGCGAGCGGCTCTCGCCGGCCCACTCCCTTAGAAGGGGCTCGAAGTCTCGTATGTTGGCGGTCACGAGCACACGACCTTCGGCGGCGGCCAACTCCAGGACCTCCGGGTCGGAGAGTCCTTCGAACTCTACCTCGGAATCCAGGGCTCGCACGTCTTGACCGCCCTCGACGAGGGCCCTGCCCACCGTCCGTCCGGAGATGTGGGCGTCGAGCAGGAGCCTCACCCGTGCGCGGCGAGACCGTGAGGCCGCACCCTAGCCGTCCGCCGACGGGGGCGGGACGACGGCCGGGTAGAGTTCGTGCCACTCCTCCGGCACGCGCGCGTTCTCTTCGAGCGCCTCGTCTATCTCGCGCGGATACGCCTCGCGGTAGGCGAGAGCGAGGTCTAACTGGCGCTCCGAGACGTTGTGCTCGGAGAGGAGCCTCTCCCTGCCCTTGCCCTCGTAAAGCTCGGCGATCTCCCAGACGTCCAAGCCCGTGCCGATTACCCACGCTCGCCTGGAGTGCTCGGCCCCCCGGAAACCGATGCCGGGGAAACGGCGGGTCCGAATAGACTCCTCCGCCAGGCCCTCCAGCAAGGCGCTCTTGGGCAACCTCGTGCGCCGGTTCTCACGCTCCAACCAGCCCCCCACCTCCTCGGAGAGCCTTATGGTAAACGGCTTGGACTTCGGCATTATCAACCTCCAGATCTCGCTGCACCATTCAGTGTAATACATAGAATACAGAGCCGCGATCAGTCCCATCAACGCGTCGGACACAGGGCCGCCCTCAGCCGCCGGACGAGGTGCAGCAGGTCTGCCGGGAGAGGCCCCCGGACGTCTGAGATAGTGCCGTATGGCTTCGCTAGTGAGTCTCAGGAAGAAAGCGCAGAGTTGAGGCAGATGGACCTCTGCAATCAACGACGCAAGCACCCTTCGCTCACACAACCACCCATTCCTGCGAGAGCACCTCGGCCTGCTCCAGCACGGTTCGAGTGGCCTGCTCCTGCTTGTCTGGCGGGTAGCCGTTTTTGCGGAGGATGCGCTTAACGAGCACGCGCAGGTGCGCGCGGACGTTCTCGCGCATGGTCCAGTCGATGGTCACGTTGGCGCGGACAGTAGTCACGAGTTCGCGTGCGATGGCGCGGAGGGTGTCGTCGCCGAGGACCTGAACGGCGCTGTCGTTAGCTTCAAGGGCGTCGTAGAAGGCGACCTCTTCCTCATTGAGGCCCAGTGCCTCACCGCGGGCGTTTGCCTCGCGCATCTCCCTTGCTAGCTCTATGAGCTCTTCGATAACCTGGGCTGCCTCGATGGCACGATTCTGGTAGCGGCTGAGAGATTGCTCCAGCATTTTCTCGAACGATTTAGCCTGTACGACGTTCTTTTGCCGACGGGTGCGGATCTCGCCGGAGAGGAGCTTGTTTAGCAGCTCGACCGCGAGGTTGCGCTGCGGCATCCCCTGCACCTCGGCCAGGAAGCCCTCGGAGAGAATCGAGATGTCCGGTTTTTCGAGTCCCGCGGCGGCGAAGATGTCCACCACGCCATCCGGGGCGAGAGCTTCGGAGACGATCTGACGGACGGCGTGGTCAAGCTCTTCGTTGGTGCGTGCATCGCCGGGCGTGCGCTTTGCCAGCACGGTTCGCACCGCCTGGAAGAAGGCCACGTCGTCCCGGATGCGAAGCGCCTCTTCGTGCGGCACAGCCAGGGCGAAGGCCCGGGATAGGTCCTGCACGGCGCTCAGCAGCCGGTCCTTGCCGTCCTCCTGAGCCAGGATGTGCTCCTGAGGCTGTTTCAGCAGGCCCACGCGCTCCGCCCGGGTTCCCGTCGTCCACTTCGACCAGTCGAAGCCGTGGAAGAGGCCAAGGCAGACCTCGTATTTCTCCAGCATGGCGGCGACCGCTTCTTCCTGATCCAGCGCGGTGGTTCCGGTGCCACCGCTCTCGGTGTACGTCGCGAGCGCCCGCCTCAGCTCATGGGCGAGGCCGAGGTAGTCCACTACCAGGCCGCCGGGCTTGTCCTTGAAGACGCGGTTCACGCGGGCGATGGCCTGCATGAGGCCGTGCGCGCGCATGGGCTTGTCGAGGTACATGGTGTGCAAGGAGGGGGCGTCGAAGCCGGTGAGCCACATGTCCCGGACGATGACGATCTCGAACGGGTCGTCCGGATCGCGGAAGCGGTTGGCTAACGCCTCGCGGCGGGCCTTCGCGCGGATGTGAGGTTGCCAGTCCTGCGGGTCCGACGCCGAGCCGGTCATCACCACTTTCATCTGCCCCTCGTCGTCCTCTTCGCCGTGCCAATCCGGACGGAGCTCGACGATCTTATTGTAGAGGTCCACGCAGATGCGGCGGCTCATGCAAACGATCATGGCTTTGCCTTCCATAGCTTCGAGACGCTGCTCGAAGTGCTCTACGATGTCCCGCGCGACGAGGTCCAGGCGCTTCTCGGCGCCGACGATGGCTTCGAGTTGGGTCCATTTGCTCTGGAGATTCTGTACGCGCTCGGCGTCCTCACCTTCGGTCACTTCCTCGAAGTCGGCGTCGAGGGTCGTGCTCCCGATCTCGTCCAGCTCCAGCTTCGCGAGGCGGCTCTCGTAGTAGATCGGCACGGTCGCCCCGTCCTCGACGGCCCGCTGTATGTCGTAGACGCTGATGTAGTCACCGAAGACCGCGCGCGTGTTCCTGTCGGTCAGCTCTAGCGGGGTGCCGGTGAAGCCGATGTACGAGGCGTTTGGTAGGGCATCGCGCATGTGCCGGGCGAAGCCATCGATGAGATCGTACTGGCCCCGGTGGGCCTCGTCGGCGATGACGACGATGTTCCGCCGCTCCGAAAGGACCGGGTACTGGTCCCCCGTCTCCAGGGGCAGGAACTTCTGGATGGTGGTAAAGACCACGCCGCCGGCGTCCACCGTCAGCTTCTCGCGCAGGTCCGCCCGGCTCTCGGCCTGCACCGGGGGCTGACGGAGCAGGTCCCGGCAACGCGAGAAGGTGCCGAAGAGCTGCTCGTCCAGGTCGTTGCGGTCGGTGATGACTACGACCGTGGGGTTCGCCATGCGAGGCTCGCGGATCACACGCCCGGCGTAGAAGGCCATGGTGAGGCTCTTGCCGGAGCCCTGCGTGTGCCAGACCACGCCGGCGCGCCGGTCTCCTGGCTCTCCACCGGGACGCTGTCCAGCCTCGTAGCCTTCGCGCTCCTCGGCGACGCTATCAGTCTCTTCCCGGGCGCGTGCGGCGCGCAGCGTCTCCCCTACCGCGACGTTTACGGCATGGAACTGGTGATAGCCTGCGATCTTCTTTGCGAGAGACTCGCCGCCCGCATCCTCGAAGAGGATGAAGTAGCCGATCAGGTCGAGCAGGCGCCGCCTGTAGAAGACGCCTTCGATCATGACCTGTAGCTCAGGCAGGTGGGGGTCGGCGAGCGTATCTCCGGTGATCGTCCGCCACGGCTTGAACCACTCGCGGCCACCCGTGAGCGAGCCGATGCGCGCCTCCATCCCGTCGGAGACGACGAGCAGCTCGTTGAAGGCAAACAGGGTGGGCAGCTCGGCCTTGTAGGTCTGGAGCTGCTGAAAGGCGCTCCAGATGGTGGCGTTCTCGGCGGCTGCGTTCTTCAGTTCGATGAGGGCGAGCGGGAGGCCGTTGACGAACAGCACCACGTCCGGCCGCCGGAGGTGCCGGTTCTCGTTCACGGTGAACTGGTTGACGGCGAGCCAATCGTTATTGTCCACGTCGTCGAAGTCCAAAACGCGCGCCTGCGCGCCGCCGATGGAGCCGTCTTCACGGCGGAACTCGACCGTTACACCGTCCACGAGCATCCGGTGGAAGGCGCGGTTGCGCGTCTCTAGTGTCGGTCCTTCGGGACGGGTAAGCCTGCGGAGAGCGTCCCCGACGGCTTCGATGGGGAGCGTGGGATTGAGCCGGACGAGCGCGCCGCGCAGGCGGTCTTCGAGCGTGACCTGTCCGTAGTCGCGGCGCTCGGCGACGATTCCGCCGGGACCGAGGTCTGGGCCGTGCATGACCGCGTAGCCGAGGGCCGCGAGCCAGTCGAGGGCGGCGCCTTCCACCACAGACTCGTCCATCAGGCTCATGGATCGCTGCCGGAGAAGGGGTCGAGCAACGCGACGCCGGTACGCTCGACGTCGGCGGTGTTGCGGGTTACAAAGGTCATGCCGCGCACCTTCGCCGTGGCCGCCATGAGGCCGTCCACTATCGGCACGGGGTCCGGCACGCTCATGCGTCCCCACTCCTCGGCGGCTTCGACGTCCACGGGCAGGATGCGGTCGGCGTAGTACCGTAGGACGGTGCCGAGCCAATCCTCGTAGGCTTCGGCTTGATCTTCTTCTCGCCGCCCTCGCGCTCGCTCATGCGCCGCCACTCCTCCGCTGGCACCACCACGACCACCTCCTCGCCGTGCCGGGTGACCACCTGCGGCCCCTCGCGCTCCGCCCGCCGCACCAACTCGCTGAACCTCTGCTTCGCCTCCTGCAACTGCCACGCCACGCCCATACTCCTTAAATACTGTCCAGACTAGACAGAAATTATACTCGGTGAGGGCCCCGGATCAACGCTCCGCGAGCGCCTCCCGGCTCTCCCCCACCGTCCCCCGCACGAATGCCTCCGCCTCCCCAACCCGCAGCTCACCGGAGATGAGCCTGGGCAGGAGCGCGTCGCGGAGAGCAGCGAGAGTACGAGACTCGTGAATATTCTCCACGATGCGTTTCATAAACGGCTGAAGCACTACGTCAAATGCCTTCGCAAGTGAGGATGGCGGGGTAACAATGTCGAAGCTAGACATATCCTTCCAGTTGGTACGAGGCATCTTCGTACCCGACGAGGTCGCGGTCGTGTAGTTGACGAAATCCTCACTAGACACGTGTTCCAAGAGGAACGCATACCACTCTGGCTGTTTCGCTGCGACCACCAGAATGTCTGTCGAACAGATACCGTCCACGGGTGCGATGCCGACCTTGTGAAAGTATGGACGCAACTTGCCGAACAGAATCTCGCCGCGCTTGAAATCATACTTGTTGCTCTCCAAACCTTCGGAGGAGTCCCAGTCAGCCAGGGATATGCTCTGACGAGGCATATGCTCTAGCCCGATGTAAGTAGTTGTCTCTTCTATCTGCGCCGGTCTTATAGTCCTGCGCGGGTTTTCCGCTATCTCGCCAAGCGTGCTGGTCTTCCACCCCGCCGGAATCTCGCCCAACTCGGAGTCCTCAAAGCGGTCGGGGAAGAGGTCGGCTATATGCTTGGGGAGGCTGGGATCTCGGCCCTCGGCCTTAGCGCGGATGGGATCGAAGTCCGCGAACCACGATTTAAAGATAGCCCGCGCCATCGCCTCCAGCGTCTCGTTCATCTGCCGGTTCAATTCGATCTTGTCGTCCAGGGTGCCGAGGATGCTGGCTATGGCTCGTTGTTCTCCGATGGGCGGTACTACGAATGGCAAACTGGAAAGGATCGAGGTGTTGAGGTTGGGCATTGTCGCGCCTTGCGCATGACGAACGATCCATGCTCGAACACCGGGGTGCCCAAGATAGTACGAAGCATAAGCAGAATCTTCGCCTTGCGCGCCGAAGCGAACCCGGAGACAGCCAGTCCCGCAGAGCCAACCATCTTCCTCTTCCCGAACCAGCGCCCGCTTCTCTACATCGCCACGCCGACTGTAAACGATGTCGCCTGTTTGGACGAGGTAACGGCTAAGCCGCTCAGCATCATCTGCGGTGATACGCGCAATGCCCTCTTCAAGGACTCTGTTGTTACCGATGTTTTGCGCCATGATCGACGGGATGCCATCAGACACATAATCGGAGGCGTGAAGTTGGCTCCCAAACGGACCCGTTTGTATATTGCCACCCCCACGATCACAAGCCTCACCGAGAGTTGTCTGCTTCCAATCGGGGGGCAGGGAACCGACTAGAGATTCACTCGCCATACCCGAGCTCCTTCAGGTCGGCGACGATGGTCTCCCTTGTTCGGAGCTGGGGGTAAGTACCCAGCGTCCGCGCCTGCACGCTTTGCTCGCGCAGGTGCGCCCTTAGCCAGGCTTCGGGGCTAGAAAGGATCATTGGCTCTGTTCTTCCAATGTCTTCAGGAGCCGTTCCAACGCGGGCTTGATGGCCGGCACGTCGCGCGTCGCCGCCTCCCAGACGATGTCGGTGTCGATGTCGAAGTATCCGTGGACCAGGATGTTGCGCATCCCGATGATGCTCGACCAGGGGATCTCCGGGGCGAGGATGCGCACATCTTCGGGGAGACTCCTGGACGCCTCGCCGATGATCCGCGGGTGGCGAAGGAACCAACTCTGCAGCAACTCGTCCCGTTCGAAGTTCGCTCTGTCCCGGTCGCGGTAGCGCTCGATGGCGGAGATGGCGGCCAGAATGTCCAGCAGGCGCTCTTTGGGATCTCTCAGACCGGCATCGCCTCCCGCAGCACACGCTCGCGTATGCGCGTTTTGAGGCCGCGCACGGTCACGACGTCAACCCGGCAGCCGAGAAGGGATTCGAGTTCCATCTGCAGGCCGCCGAGGTCCAGGAGAGACCTTCCGGCCTCGAGCTCTACAAGGAAGTCCACATCGCTTTCCCGGTCGGCCTCCCCGCGGGCCACGGAGCCGAAGACCCGCACGTCGCGCGCGCCATACTTGGACGCGATGCGCAGAATCTCCCCGCGCTTCTCCTTCACCAGTTGGTCACGCAGCTCGGCCACAGCTCAATCCTCCTCGCCGACATGGTAGCCGACGCTCCGCAGGTTCGCGCGGATCTCCGCTTCCAGCCTCGCCGATTCGGCGAACTGTCCTTCGAGCGCCGCCGTGAGCCGCCGCATCTTCTGCTCGAACGGCTCGCCATCCTCTTCGGCCGCCTCGGCGCCAACGTAGCGGCCGGGAGTGAGGACGTGGCCGTGCGCACGGAGCTCTTCGAGTGTCGCCGACTTGCAGAAACCGGGCACGTCCGTATACTCGCCCACCCGCTCTATCGTGTCCGCCTCGCCGCGCCAGGCGTGGTACGTGTCGGCGATGCGGCCGATATCGGCGTCGGTCAGCCGGCGGTGGGTGCGGTCCTCCATCTCGCCCAGCTTGCGGGCGTCTATAAAGAGCACGTGTTTGCGGCGGTCGCGGAAGCGCCCGTTCCTCTTGTCACGGGCCAGAAACCAGAGGCAGACCGGGATCTGGGTCGAGTAGAAGAGCTGACCCGGCAGCGCGACCATGCAGTCCACGAGGTCCGCCTCGATGATGTTCTTGCGGATCTCGCCCTCGCCGGACGTGTTGGAGGACATGGAACCGTTGGCGAGCACGAAGCCCGCGAGGCCGGTAGGTGCTAAGTGGTGGATTATGTGCTGCACCCAGGCAAAGTTGGCGTTGCGCGGGGGCGGCGTGCCATATTGCCAGCGCTTGTCGTCGCGCAGCAGCTCGCCGCGCCAGTCGCTTACGTTGAAGGGCGGATTGGCGAGGACGTAGTCGGCCTTGAGGTCGGGATGGCGGTCGTTGTGGAAGCTGTCGCCGTGGGAGATCTGGCCCTCTATGCCGCGGATGGCGAGGTTCATGCGCGCGAGCCGCCAGGTGGTGTAGTTGGACTCCTGGCCGTAGATGCTGATGTCGTCCAGCCTACCCCGATGCTCCTTGACGAATTCCTCCGACTGCACGAACATCCCCGAGGAGCCGCAGCAGGGGTCGTACACCCGTCCCTTGTACGGCTCAAGCATCTCGACTAGCAGGGTTACGACGGAGCGCGGCGTGTAGAACTCGCCGCCCTTCTTTCCCTCGGCGCTCGCGAACTGGGCGAGGAAATACTCGTAGACGTCGCCGAGGATGTCTTGAGAGCGACTCTCTCGGTCGCCGACGGATATGTTGCTGACGAGGTCGATGATCTGGCCAAGCTTTTCCTGTGGGAGCGCGGGCCGCCCGTAGTCTTTGGGCAGCACACCGTTTAGCGTGGGGTTGTCCCGCTCCACACTCGCCATCGCATCGTCCACCAGAGTACCGATGGTAGCCTGCCTAGCCTGGGCCTTTAGGCGAGACCAGCGCGCCTCGGGCGGCACCCAGAAGATGCCTTCGGCGCGGTACTCGTCGGGATCCTCGGGGTCGGCGCCTTGCGAGATCTGGGCTTCGAGTTCTGCGTGGTACTCCTCGAAGGCGTCCGAGATGTACTTGAGGAAGATCAAACCCAAGACGACGTGCTTGTACTCAGCGGCGTCCATGCTGCCACGCAGAGCGTCGGCTGCCCGCCAGAGATCGGCCTCCAGGCGGCCATTGGAGGCCGTGCCGTTTCCAACGGCGTTCTTCTTACCTTCGGCGCGCATCCCTTCGAGGGGCTCCTGACGGGCGCTCAACTTACATCTACCTTTTCGCCCAACAAAGACCTCCTCTGGTCGGCACGTTTTACTGATCTGTGCGGAGGCTGCTAAACGCTGTGGTAGGATCGGCTCATGGACAACTCACTTTCAAAG
>JAIVIG010000165.1 GCA_020200675.1 Actinomycetota bacterium | reverse complement strand
GAGTTCACCTTCGCGCGCCATTCGAGGAGCTCGGATCTCCACTCCTTCAGCTCTTCCGGGTCGCGTTCCCCGCCGAGGTTGCGGCGTTCGGCGGGATCTTCGGAGAGATCGAAGACCTCCTCTAGTTTGTCGTCGAAGTGGTAGATGTACTTCTCACTCCCCTTTATGCTCGCCAGGCACCCGCTGTCGTCCCAACAGCTAAACATGAGGATACGATTCTCAGGCAGCGGCCCGAGGAGCGAGTTACCTTCATACGCCCCGCCTTCGATCTCGTAGCCCAACAGGTCGGCGATAGTCGGGAGGATGTCCAGCTGGTTCACCGGGACCTCGACGCGCGCGCCATTATGGAACTGCTTGGGGTCGTGGATGATCATGGGTATCTTCAGGCCCTCTTCGTAAGGCACGTTGTCGTGCTGGAAGAGGTCGTGCTCGCCGAAGGCCTCCCCATGATCGCCGTAGAGGACGAAGACCGTGTCCTCGTATAGCCCTAGCTTCTTGTACTGATCGAAGAGGTTCTTAAGGAAGATGTCCTGGTAACGGACGCTATTCTGGTAGCGGTTTAGCTTGTCGTCTTCGTCGAACTCTTCACGCCCGTAGCGCTCTTGGGGAGCAAGGTACTGGTGGTGGGGTGTGATCGTTTCGTAGGTGGCCAGGAAGGGCTTGCCCGATTCTTTCTGCCTCTCGAGCCACTCCTCGCTCGGCTCGAGCATGACGTCGTCCTCGTAGCCGAAGTAGTTCGCCTGCTCGAACCCTTCAGTGTCCATCGTCTCGACCGGGTAGAACTCCTCGTAGCCTACGTTCTTCACGATCTCCGGGAGCCTTTCGATTTCGAAGTCTTGGGTCGACGACGTGAACCAAACGGTGTTGTACCCCCGCTCCTTCAAAAGGTCGGCCAAGCACCGGTATGGCACCCTATCTCCCAGTGACGAAGTCTGCCAAGGGTTTAGCGGAGGATCCATGCCGCAGTTGGTCGCGGTGAGGGCATTGGTGGTGTGAGGGACGACCGTGTAGGCCCGCTCGGCCAGGAGGCTGCTCTTCGCCAACTCGTCCATGAAGGGCGTCGTTTTCAGATCCTCGTTGTAGGGGGTGACGGACTGTGCGCGGGTCGATTCGAGGTGTACCAGAACGGCGTTGCGCCGCTCGGAGCCGGCGGTGAGTCGGAAGCGTGCCTCCGGCGGCGGTTCCTCGATGGTCGAATCGGCAGCAACGTCTGAAAGTCTCCCGCTCCCTGCCGCCTCGGCGGCGGTCATCGCCACGTTGATAAAAGCGTCCCGAGAGAACGATTTGCTCGGACTCGCCGTGCTACCGCTATCGCCGGGCAGCAACGAGAACGAGAACAGCGCATACGTCGCAACCCCCACGCCGGCGAGGCGAAGCCAGGAAATTTTCGCCGTCCGGATGCTAACGTCCGTCCAACCGCGCCACCTGCCGATGAGGCGCGTCACCAGCCAGGGCCCCAGAACCGTGTAGACAAGGACGGTCAGAATCAGAATCAGGAGACCCGGGGTGATCTCGCTCGCTACGACGCCCACCAATCCCTTGCTGGAAGAGAGCGAGAAGAGGATAAAGTCCAGGTCGAGCATCGAACCGGTGACCTTGAAATACTGATATGCACTCATCGTGACCAGCGCGACGAAGATCGTCACCACGTGGAAGAGGACGACGACGATCCAGCGCGAAACACCCTTCCTCGCCATCGCGAACAGGCCCACCCAAAACAGCCCGTACCCCAGGCTGAACAGCAGGTCCGACCGCATCAGCCCGAGGCTTTCTTCGAGCCCCAGATTTTTGGGCCACGAAACGATTAGAAGGCCCTTCAAAGACAGGTCGTACGCGACGAAGGGGACGAGGAGGCTGAGCAGGTACACCCAGTCGCGGCGGCTCAAAAGAGAGCGGGGAGATCCCTGTGTCCTTAGCCTGTCGTTTCTTAGTGTCATAGAACGCGCAAGGGTTTGACAAGCATGGAGGCCGTAAGCTTCCGCGACAGACACACCGGGGAGCGGCCGGAAACCGGGCGCAGCGTGTATGGGGCACGAAAACCCGGATGCACCAGCAAGAGCGCCAGCACTCCGGCGACGGCGAGCAGCGCCGCGGCCAGGAGGAGCGCGCTCGCTAGAGCGCCAGCGAGGAAAAGCAGCGCGGCGTTCGGAGTCTGCGTTGGCTTCGTCATCCACCCCCAAACCTGTAGCTCACGCGCCGCACGGTTTGCAGGTAGCGTGGCCGGGTGGGGTCGGGTTCTATCTTCCTTCGGAGCCTGCTCACGTGCACGGTGACCGCATCGGTCCTGGTGACGAAGGTGTAGCCCCAGACGGCCTCCAACAGCTGATTCCGGGTGTACACCCGCCGGGGGCTTCTCGCCAGCCAATAGAGCAGATCGAACTCTCGCGCCGTTAGCACCACCGGCTCGTACCGAACCTTCACCTCGCGCGTGTTGGGGTCGATCCGCAAGTCGCCGAACGCGAGCACCTTCTCTTTCTTCCCACCGGTCCGGGTTCTGTTCACCCGCCGGAGCCCCGCCTCGCCTCGGGCGGATGGCCTGATCAGGGACACCCCCTTCTCCGCTTTTGCTGGCTGCACACCTCGGGTCCGCTCCTTTTCGAGAGCATCAGGTCGAGCACGGCGAGGGAGGTCGGGGCGGCTCCGCCGGTACCGTTCTTTGCTAAACTACCCACGCTCGATTGTGTCGTTGTGGTCACGTTTTACCTCCTTGGTTTCTTCTTCGGTAGCGCCGGTCCACGCGGACTTTTTGGCGCGTCTAGTATTAAGGGCCGGTAAACGAATTTATGTGACGTAAGGGACCAAAATCGCTGTTTAATAATAAGGATTGTCGTTCATGGTATATCCTTCGGTCCAGGAAGAAGGAAACAGGGAGCAATGATGCTGAAGCCGGAAGAAAAGCTGCGCCTCCTCTCGATGGCGGGTATCCTGGAGCCGCTTTCGCAGGAGGATATAAAGGAACTAAGCTCCGCGTCCCGGACACCCACCTAAAGTGGGGCCAGATCTTCTACACCCAACAGGAGAAGAGTGAAGCGCTCTTCATTCGAGGGGCTCGCGCTCCTTGTAGCTCCGCTGAACCTCCTCATCGGCGCGGTTCTGGGCGGCCTCATCGCCCTGAATGTAGTGAGTGCCGCCTACTCCTTAGCAGCCGTTCGCGCCTGTCGGCGGCTCTCCTGGACGGGCCTGTTCAGCTCCCTACCGGCACTCCTGACGGGGTTCGCCTGCTGCGTGCCAACGGTAGGCCTGGTGCTGGGCGCTAACCTGGCCCTTACGCTCATCAGCCTTCAGACGTTCCTGCTGCCCGTAAGCGTGGCCGCTCTCACGGCGGGCCTCTTCTGGAACCTGCACCGGACCCGGAGGGAGTTACTCTGAGCCTCACCCCGGTCCGACAAGGACGAGCTGACCGGCTCGTGTCAGGCACGCTCTAAGCCCAACTC
>JAIVIG010000164.1 GCA_020200675.1 Actinomycetota bacterium | reverse complement strand
TAACCAGGGTGAACGTCCTCAGCACGCTTCTTTTTTTCTTCGGTCGGTCGGGGAGCGACGGTTCATCGTCCTTCCTCGGCCCCTTTTCACGCCGCACCGCGCGATGCGCCGCCGTAGCGTCGCGTGCCCCCCTACGAAGTTCGCGTTCTTCGGCGCGTTTGTCGTCCTTCCTCGGCCCCTTTTCGCGGTGCACCACGCGGTGCACCACGCGCCGCGCCGCCCTACGCAGCTCGCGTTCTTCGGCGAGCTTCCGGGACGCGAGCTTCCCCTTGCCGTCTCTTTCGGGTCTCGGCACCCTTATCTCCTCCTCACTTTTAGGCAAAGAGCCTCTCCCCATATGATAAGGGCGGAGGCCCGACGGAGCTAGGACCCCGGCTCTTGTGTTTCTGTTGGAGGGGAATATAGGGGCATAGCGGGTAGGCGGTCGGGTGTGTCACTGCTGGCAACCCGCACGGCCCCGGTCGCATAGGTCCATAGGACCGGTGCTATCTCACGCCTCTGTAGCTAAACAGGGCATGCTCAAAGTACAACTTCTACTTGAGAGTAAGAACGCGTACGGGGAAGACGTAACCGAGTTCAGGTTCAGCATGGTTGATATTGCGAAAACCGCTTAAGTATGGAACCTTGGCTTAAGTAGAGGGCCGGGCATACCCATCGGGGACGCATCTGGTACATGACTCCCACGCCCGGCCACTCTTCTTCTCCTACGGATCCGCACTATAAGCCAAGCGCCACCGTCCTGTACTTAGACGGGGGTGACGTTCTCCGCCTGCATGCCCTTCTGGCCACGGGTCGCCTCGTAGGAGACCTTTTGGCCTTCTTCGAGGGACTTGAACCCGCCGCCTGCTATCCCGCTGTAGTGTACGAAGAGGTCATCGCTCCCGTCGTCGGGCTCGATAAAGCCGTAGCCCTTCTCGCTGTTGAACCACTTGACCGTTCCTTGGGGCATGTTCCGAAGCCCGCCTTTCTTTCCCTGGGGTATCCCCCACCTTCGACTGCGGGGCAATATACCCGAGTGGTAGGCCAGTAACCAGGATCCGCTAGTCCATTCGCCTGCGTTTGCGGCTCCGACGTAGAGGGGTAAGGAAGCTTTCAGGAAATCGTTTTACAGACAGGAGGCGGGTTAGGCGGATGGGCAAGAAGATGAAAGGTGTGAAAGTCTTAAGCAAGTACGCAGCTCCACGCTTGAAGCGGTCTCTCGCGCTGCCGAGTGCCTCACCTAGCGCCGATGTTTCAGGAGGGCTCAGCTTCAAGAGCCCTCAGAGCGTCCTTAGCGCTCTTAGCCATAGCAGCCTCCTGAGCTTCGTCAGCATCGCCAGTATTGGGAGTGCGGGCTCCATCTTGAGCATCGGCAGCGTCGGTTCGATCCTCAGCATAGGAAGCGCGGGCTCCATACTGAGCATAGGTAGCGCTGGATCTATCCTGAGCATCGGGAAGGCCGGCGCGGCGCCGGGCAGAGGTTCCGTCGAACCAGAAACCGAGATCCTGCTAGAAGAAGAGGAGATTCTGCCGAAAGAGGAGATCCTGCCAGAAGAGGAGATCTTGACAGAAGAGATGTCGGCTCCGGGGGAGCCACGGCCGATGCCGGCTCCAGGGGAGCCATGGCCGCCAGGAGATATGCCCCCAGGGGAGCCACGGCCGCCAGGAGATATGCCCCCGGGGCCGCCGAGGCCGTAGCCCTAAGCCGCTCCCGATGATGCCGGCCACTCCGGCGGCTTCTTAAGGCAAAGAGAAAAGGCCGAAGCCCCGGCGCTGTGCTAGGACTCCGGCCCCTAGTTACCTAACTTAGTTACGCAGTACTCTGGCAGTTGGGATCGGAGTTCGCGTCACCCTGCGCACCAGGGCTGTTCAATCCCGGGTTGTTGTTCGACACGGGTGCGCCAACGCGGCCACCTGTATTGTCGAAGCCGGGGTTCGCCTCGCCCTGCGGCGTGCCAACCGCGCTGGTGCTGTTCGCGCACTCCCCTGCTGGGGTGGGTCCGTCGCCGATGGCCAGGGCAGGGAACGCTGCGACCGACAGCATCAGTGCCGAGGCCCCGACCACGGCCACTACTCGCTTTACTCTACGCAACTCATCCTCTTTCTCTCTAGGACAACAGCAGGAGGGCGTTCATGCCCCCATTGTGTGTACGCTGCATTCGTTCCATTGGTTCACTTTTCGCAAAAAAGAGATGAACCTCGACGAGGGACCCCGGCTGTCTTTCCATAAGCTTACGCCTCTGAGTTTCCGAGAAGACATAGACATCGGAAGCCCCGTTTCCGAGAAGACCTCCTCTCGGCCATTCGTGAATAGAGGCAACCTGCCTCCTCCTGGGGTAGGCGTAAGCATTAGGCAACAGCATCTAGCCAGTAAAAATAGAGTCTATATACTATGCTCGAGCAGACTGATACTGACTAAAAGCGATGGCTTTGTCCTCAAGGCGCTACTATCAGAATACCCTTGCTCCCCACTCCACATCACAAGCCCTTTTAGGAGAAGCGGCTCGTGAAGGCAGGTAGGAAGAAGCTATGGGCAGTGATCCTCGCGCTCGCGGTGGGCGCCCTCGCGGCGGGCTGCGGCAGCTCTTCGCAGAACAAGGAGCTCAAGCTTGGCGACATAGGTTGGGACGAGAACGTGGCGGTCGCAAACCTGACGAAGGTCCTTCTGGAGGACGAGCTCGGTTACGAAAACGTCGAGCTCCGGACGTTGGATGTCGGCCCCTTGTACGAGGGTGTGGGTAACGGCGACCTGGACGCCTTCCAGGATGTGTGGTTGCCGGCCCATAGTGATTACGTCGCTGGGGTCGAGGACAATGCCGAACTGCTCGGCACCTGGTTCCAGGGCACGACCAAGTTCGGTATAGCGGTTCCGAGCTACATGAACATCACGAGCCTAGAAGAGCTCAACGACACCAATGCGGACTTGATCTTCGGCATCGAGCCGGGCGCGGTAAGCATGACGAAGATCCCCGAGGAGGTCATGCCGGCGTACGGTCTCGAGCAGAAGCTCGTAGAGGCGCCCACGGAGGGTATGCTCGCTGAGGTAGGCAGCCGTTACAACGCCCGGGAGGAGTTTGCCTTCATCGCCTGGTCGCCGCACTGGATGAACCTGAGGTACGACTTGAGGTACCTTGAGGACCCGAAGGACGCTTTCGAGGAGGTGGACAATACGGCGGACCTCTCGACGATCGTGAACGTGGACTTGAAGGAGGACGACCCCGTGGCCTATGCGTTTATGGCTGCGCTGACGCTCGACGAGGAACAGGTCGACGCGATGGAGGACGAGATCAACACTGCGAGCGACCCCCAAACGGGCGTCAGGAACTGGCTGGAGAACCGCAACGTCGTGCAACCCTGGATCGACGCTGCAAGCAACGCCCAGGAGCCTTAGGGCAAGCTAGAGTACCCGGGGCTTTAGTTTACGAGGATACTTAATGCCGGAAGCCCAGTTTCCGAGAAGACCCTTCTTCGAGGCAATCTAGTGAATAGAGGGAACTCGTCTACGGCCTAAAACGCGCACCTGCGGGAAAAAGATTCTTTCAGAGGGATGTGAGGTAACCAACCAGGAATCACGATACCATTGTTACTAAAAACGGGGCGGAAAGGTAAGCGTTTCCGCCCTCCACTTCTCGGCAACTCTGCGTTTCCATAAAACACTGTAAATCGGCACAACCCGCTCTCTTCATGCTAGCTCCCCGAGGTGCGCCGAGCCTTAGATGGTGATAGGCGCAAGCTCTATCGAAGGTGCGCCGAGCTTCGCTGGGTGGCAACATTCCTCGTGGATAGGAGTTAGGAGCAGGAGGAGAGCACTCATGTCGTCTTCGAAACTCATCCGGTGGAGCGGCCTGGCGGCCATAGCGGGCGGGGTATCGCTGGCGATCGCCGAGCTCGTTAGCCTGAGCTTCTTCGGCTACGATTTCAGCCGAACCGCTACCACGAGCACCTATGCCCTTTATTCGTTGCTGATAATGATCACCGGGGTACTTTTGCCCCTCGGGCTGGTCGGGCTGTACGCTCGACAGTCGGAGGTCTCGGGCCCCCTGGGGCTCGTGGGCTTCGTCGTGGCCTTCGTCGGCACGATGCTGGTAGCGGGCTTCTTCTGGACCAGCGCCTTCGTCGCGCCGGTCCTGGCGGTCGAGGCCCCCGAACTGCTCGCCGTGCGCTCCCTCCCGGGGTTCTTCCGGTCGTTCATCGTGTTCGGCCTCGGTTGGCTGTTATTTGGGGTCGCCACTCTACGAGCAGGCGTCTACCCTCGGGTCGCCGCCGTGCTTCTCGTCGTCGGTGCAGTACTCATCGTCATCCCCCTGCCCCTCACCGGCGTCGTGCTAGCCGTGGCGGTGGCCTGGATGGGGTACGTCCTCTTCAGGGGAAGAGGCACCCCAGCTGAGCGCCCCGAACGTGCGCGCTAAGTTTCCGAGAATGTTATTTGGCGGTAATTCATCTTCCTGCATAAAAACGGGCCCTTCCGAAGGAAACATCTGCCCCAGCAGTCCTACAGCGCCACACCCTGGTAGTGCGTTGCCCTCTAGGCCTGCCAAATAGGTACTCCCGTCACTTGGAGTTGCTACCACTCGCAACACGGGCCGAATACTCATGCAGCTCGCTGCATATCCGGGCAGGCTGGTTTCCGAGAAAGGCCGAGCCTGTTGAAAAAGTCGCCAAGAGACCGACCGATGATCCCGAACCAGGTTCAAAACGGCCAAAAACGGGAGTCTCGGTACCCAAAACGGCAGCACAAAGGGGCACGAAGGAGTTTTTCAACAGGCTCACACCCTCTCGGCAGCTCGATGAATAGAGACAACC
>JAIVIG010000163.1 GCA_020200675.1 Actinomycetota bacterium | reverse complement strand
GCTCTTGGTGGCCGGCGGCCTCCTGGCCCGCAGGATGATCCGGTAGATCCACGAAGCCAAACAGTCCGGCTCTCTGGAGCCGCGAAAGGGGGCGGCCTCTTCGGGGCCGCCCCTTTTATCGACGAGGATGGACAAGGGCCGAGGCTATAAGATTCGGTCCCGCACGCAACAGCGGAGGGTGGAGACGCTTTTCTTCCGCCCTCCCGCTCTCGGGTTCGACCGCAACAACCGCGCCGACCGCGACTCCTTCGTCAACTGCGAGAACCGGATCCCGGTCGATCCCGGTTCGTAGGGCCAACTCCGAGGCGCAGGAGTAAGCGCGGCCAGCGACGATACCTCGCCGATGTACCGGGACTTCCGAACCCCGGTCTTTTTTGTGACGCGGTCTTCTCGTCCGCAATGATGATCCCGATACGTGGGGGCTTGAAGTTGAGTCCTACGCTCTCCCGTCGTCGTATCTCGACACGCGAGCAAGGAGCTCCGAACCGAGACCGGCTCGCAGAAGGGGTGTTGCCGGTCTCTGAGAGTCAGCGAGGGGGCAACCCGTCCCCGGAGGCGCGAGTCCCTTTGCGGGCCAGGAGGTTTGGCCGTGTCGGCGAGCAATCCGCCGGAGCGGTAAAACCGAGAAGCAGGCAAACCGGAACGGTGGGTGGCCGACCGGCCCCAGGCGTAGCACGGCCCCTCGTGTGGTACGTTCTGAGAACGGCAACGATAACATTTCGGAGGCGACGAAGAAGATCATGGCGAACCGGCTGGCGCAAGAGACGAGCCCTTATCTGTTGCAGCACAAAGACAACCCCGTGGACTGGTACCCGTGGGGCGAGGAGGCGCTGAGGAAGGCGCGGGAAGAGGACAGGCCGATCCTGCTCAGCGTGGGCTACTCGGCTTGCCACTGGTGCCACGTCATGGAGCGGGAGTCCTTCGAGGACGAGGCTACGGCCCGGCTCATGAACGAGCACTTCGTCAACATAAAGGTCGACCGCGAGGAGCGGCCGGATATAGATTCGATCTACATGTCCGCCGTCCAGGCGATGACGCGCCACGGCGGCTGGCCCATGACCGTCTTCATGACCCCCGACGGAGCCCCATTCTACGGCGGCACCTACTTCCCGCCCGTCCCGAGCCGCGGCATGCCCTCGTTCAAGCAGCTCCTCCTGAGCCTCGCCGACGCCTACGAGAACCGCCGCGACGGGGTCATGCAGAGCGCCGAGAGCGTCCGCGAGTACCTCCAGGCCGCGACCGGCGCCTCCGCTCCCACGACCGGCCTCTCCGAAGAGATGCTCGACAACGCCGCCGCCTCCCTCCTGGGACAGCTCGACAACCGCTTCGGCGGCTTCAATGGCGCGCCCAAGTTTCCCCAGACGATGAACCTCGAAGTTCTTCTGCGGTACTACAAGCGGACCGGGGACCGGGCCGCGCGCGCCGGCGTCGAACACACGTGCCGGCAGATGGCTAACGGTGGTATCTACGACCATCTCGGTGGCGGTTTCGCCCGCTACTCGGTGGACGGGTATTGGCTCGTCCCGCACTTCGAGAAGATGCTCTACGACAACGCGCTCCTCGCCCGGCTGTACCTGGAGGCCTACCAGGCCTCGGGCGACGATTTTTTCCGCCGGATCGCCGAGGAGACGCTCGACTACGTAGCCCGCGACATGACCGACCCCGAAGGCGGCTTCTACTCCGCCGAGGACGCCGACTCCGAGGGCGAGGAGGGCAAGTTCTACGTCTGGACGCCCGGGGAGATAGAGGCCGCGCTGGAGCCCGACGAGGCGAAGCTCGCGATGCGCTTCTGGGACATCACCGAGCGGGGAAACTTCGAGGGCAAGAACATCCTCAACATCCCGCGCCCTCCCGAGGCCGTCGCCGCCGAGTTCGACATCTCCGCCGGGGAGCTGTGGCAGAGGATAGTCCGCATCCGGGAGAAGCTCCTCGCCGAGCGTGAGAAGCGGGTGCGTCCCGGGCGCGACGAGAAGGTGCTCGCCGCCTGGAACGGCCTCATGCTGCGCGCCTTCGCCTTCGCCGCCAGCGTCCTGGATCGCGAGGACTACCGCGAGATCGCCGAGAAGAACGCCTCCTTCCTGATGGAGAAGCTCGTGGTCGACAGCCGCCTCCGCCGCTCGTACAAGGACGGCCGGGCCAGGTTCAACGGCTACCTGGAGGACTACGCCTGCGTCGCCGACGGACTCGTGGAGCTCTACGAGGCGACCTTCGAGACGCGCTGGCTGAGGGAGGCCGGTTCTCTCGCGGACGCGATCCTCGATCTCTTCTGGGACGCGGAGAAGGGCGCCTTCTATGACACGGCCGCCGACCACGAGGAGCTCGTCGCCCGCCCGCGCGACGTCTACGATAACGCGTCTCCGTCGGGCAACTCCGTCGCCGTGGACGTCCTCCTGAGGCTCTCCGTGCTCCTAGAGCGCGAGGATTATAGGGAGCGGGCCGCGGCCGTCCTCGAAGATCTGAGCGGTGCGATCTCCCAGATCCCCGGCGCCTTTGGCCGGCTCCTCTCGGCCCTCGACTTCCACCTCTCCACGC
The DNA here is from genome assembly GCA_020200675.1 of Actinomycetota bacterium. Taxonomy (GTDB): domain Bacteria; phylum Actinomycetota; class Rubrobacteria; order Rubrobacterales; family Rubrobacteraceae; genus Rubrobacter_F. Next base: position 1,048 of record JAIVIG010000163.1, on the reverse strand, counting down.
CCTACGAGATCGCCCTGATCGGAGCACCCAACTCCCCCGAAACGAGGACGTTGCTGAGCGCAGCCTACTCCGCCTACATCCCCAACAAAGTCGTAGCGGGTCGCGCGGAGGACGACGAGGAGGACGCCCGTCTAGTACCGCTCCTCGCCGAGCGCCCGATGCGCGAGGGCAGGGCCACCGCCTACGTCTGCGTCAACTACGCCTGCCAGAATCCGACCACTGACCCGGAGGAGCTAAAGAGACAGCTCGGAGCCGCGTGACCGCGGGAGTCCCGGTAAATCAAGAGGTCGGACGGCGGAGAAGCGAGGACCGGCAACAAACACGACACGGACGCGTCGGTGGTTAACGTGCGACGGGGCCGACGCGCCGCGTCACCCAGGAGGCCGGCGGGCGCGCCGAGCAAAAGGGGCGCGCCTTCTGTTCTGCTGGCGGATCTCGAGGCTAGGAGCCCGGGCCGCTTTGTTTCCTGTAGTCCCGCCCGGTTTTCGAGACTAGGAGGGGCGGCCCGTGTACCCCGAGGTCACGAATCCTTTATTCGTTCGGGATCGTTCCCGGCGGCTCCTCTACGGGAGGCGGATCGCTCACCACAGGAGGCGGCTCTTCCGCGGCAGGAGGAGGCTCTTCGGCCGTCGGCGGCGGCGGTTCCTCCGCCGGTGGCGCCGGTTCCTCCGCTGCGGGGGGCTCTTCTGCGGCAGGTGGTGGGGACGGCTCTTCCGCCGAAGGCGGCTGCTCCGACGCCGGTGGCGTCACCGGCTCGCTCGTCGTGGGGGACGGCGCGCCCGTAGCAGGCGGTGGCGCCACGCTACCGGCTGGGGGTAACGGCATGAATGCCGGCTGCGACGGTGTCTCGCCAGCAGTCGAGGGGGACTCTCCACGCGTGGGTGCCGCAGCGCTATCCCCAGAAGAGGATGCGGAGTCGGACGAAGCCGTGTTGCTGGACGAGCTGGTCGCGACCTCGGAGGCCTTGCCCGGCCAGGGAGTTGCAGAGCTCGCCGCCGCCAGGCCCTCGCGCACGCTTCGTAGCACAGTCCCTCCGTCTGTACCGAGC
>JAIVIG010000416.1:15124-18240 GCA_020200675.1 Actinomycetota bacterium | reverse complement strand
GGACTACTTCGATCACGAGCGACTTATCGAGGTCTTGGATCACCCGCTGGCAATGGGAGTCGGTGAGGCGCCCGCCTGGGCCCGCTTCCTTCAAGACGAAGAAACCCCTTTGGGAACAGCGATAGTCGAGGCCAACCGGCGGGGGCTCATAGCCGACGGCCACACTACGGGCGCCCGGGATGACAAGCTGGCCGCCCTGGTCGCCGCGGGCTTGCGGTCCTGCCACGAGGCCATCACTGCCGAAGAAGCCCTGGAACGCCTCCGGCTCGGCTTGTGGACACCCTTACGACACAGCTCGCTGCGGCCCGACCTGCCGGAGCTACTCCGCATCATTACGGAGGAGGATATCGACACCCGCCGGGTCTGCCTGACCGCCGACGGGCCGACGCCGGACGTCATTGCGGAGAACGGATACCTCGACCACCTCCTCAGAATGGCTGTGGAAGCCGGCGTGCCCCCGGTCAAAGCCATCCAGATGGCGACCGTCAACGCCGCGGCCTACCTCCAACTCGACGACCATCTCGGCGGCGTCGCCCCGGGCCGCCTGGCCGATATCGTCCTCCTCAACGACCTCTCCTCTTTTCGACCACAACTGGTCATCGCCGGGGGGACTATCGCTGCCCGCGAGGGCGAACTGGTCGAGCCTACGCCCAGTATAGATTGGGAGTCGCTCGGACTCCAGCTGAAATTTCGGCAGGGGTCGTGGATCGAAGACCCCACCCTCTATGATGCTCGCCCGGGTGAAGATCTTCCCGTAATAGAGTTTGTCTCCGACGTCATCACCAGCGCGGGGGAGTCCCCTGAGGAGGGCGAGTTGCAAAGAGGGTATCTGCACGCGGTGCACCTCACCAGGGACGGGCGCTGGGCCACTCGCGCCCTGGTGAGCAACTTCGCCGGTGACCTCGACGGTTTCGCAACTACCGCCACCTCCAGTAGCCACGTCCTGGTGTTCGGTCGGGACCCGGAGGCGATGGCTCTCGCTGCTTCGCGGGTTAGAGATCTGGGAGGAGGCATGGCGATGGCGAGCGAGGGGCGCGTCGTCTGGGAGTTCGCCTTTCCGCTCGCGGGCATCATGGCCCCCGGTCCCTTCGAAGATGCGCTCTCCGTCGCCAGGGAGCTGAAGGAGCGTCTCCAGAGCGCGGGCTACCCTTTCTCGGATCCCCTGTACTCCCTGCTCTTCCTCACGGCCGATTTCCTGCCGGGTCCCCGCCTCACGTGGTCCGGCGTGCTCGACGCCCGCAGGGGCAAGCTCGTCCGCGAGGCGGAGCCACTCGACGAATAATGCCCGAATCCTCTAAAGCGTCGGTAGGCTCGTCCGGGCGAGAAGCCGCGAGCTCCCGCACAGCCGTTCGGGTACAAGTACTAAAAGAAATGACCTGGCAAGACGTGGAGCGTCTCGACAGGGAGAACACGGTAGTCATGATCGCGTGCGGTCCGGTGGAGCAGCACGGGCCGCAGACTCCTCTGGGCACCGACCTGTACATCGCGGAGTACGTGATGCACCGGTGCGCCGAGCACCTGGCCGATCACGGCTACCCCGTCATCGTCGCCCCGACCGTGCCGTACGTCAACGCGCTCTTCTCCCTGCCCTACCCCGGCTCCGTCTCCATCCGGCGCAAGGTCGTCGAGGAGTACCTCTTCGACCTGCTCGCCTCGTTCGCCGCGGACGGTTTTCGACACCTCGTCCTCGTCAGCCAGCACGTGGACCCGCCCTGGGTCCGGACCGCCGATAGTGTCTGCGAGCGCATCAACGAGGAGCATGACACGAGGACTATCCACGGCTTCGAGCGCCTCGTCGTGGACCTCTTGGAGGACCCCTCGCAACTCGGCGCGACCGGGCTTGACTCTCGGGGGGAAGCCCACGCGGGCGTTTACGAGACCGCTCCCATGCTCTACGTTCAGGAGCATCTCGTTAGGAAACGGCTCCTCGCCGAGCTACCTGCCCAAGCCATCGAGTTCTCGCAGTTCAAAGGGGCGGAGTCTTTCCGCGAGCTGGGAAACGGGCTCGGCTACACCGGCGACCTCTCGCAGGCAACCGAAGAGGTCGGGGCGCGGATCATCGAACACTACGCCGACCGATTCAAGAACCTCATCCTGCGACACGTGCGCGGCGAGGACGTCTACGAAGACTTGCGGTTCTCCTCCTTTTGAGGGGTCACGGTACCGTTCCGGAAATTTTGTACGTCAAGCAAGGCGCACGGATCGTCGGCGATCATCTCTCGATAATGTGTCCACTTGCGGTGCTCAGGCGTCCGCCGCGATGTTCTGGAGGCGAACCTGGCCACGCGCGACGGTCTTGCCGTCTTCGCGTGTGATCACCGCCTGCCAGAGCTGCTGGGTCTTTGTCTGCTGGAGGGGTTCGGCGACGACGTCGAGTCGACCCTGCTGGTGAGGTCGCATAAAGTCGGTCACGTTGTTGACGCCGACCGCGAGCTGGCCACGGTCCTCGACCGCCTGGTAGGCACCGGTCGTGGCAACCGTTTCGATCACCGCGGTAAACACGCCGCCGTGTACGAGTCCCCAGGGCTGGTGGTGATCTGGGCCGGTCTCGAACGAGGCGGTGACCCGCTCGGGCCCCACCTCCTCGAAGCGCAGGCCGAGGATTCGCATAAAGGCGCTCTCGCCTTCGAGGTTGACGTCCGCTTGGGATTCGGTTGGCATAAATCTCCGTTTGCTGATTGCTTCTACAACGTGGGAGAATCTTACCGCCCCTGAAAGCTGGCTTCGCGGCTCTCCACGAACACTCCTATCCCTTCTTTAGCATCTTTGCGGGCAACGGCCTTGTTCTCTCCTTCAAGCATACACGTCCTCCTTTTTGTCCTGGTATAGACCGATGATCAGCCCAACCCCGGCAGCCGTCACCCAACGGGGACTGTGGGGCATCGGGCGCAGCCACCAGTCGAAGGCACGGTCCTTTCCGCCGAAGGAACCGCTGATCTCTGTCTTCCAAGATGGGCTTTAAATCACCGCTCATATGGCACCGTGATTCTGGAGATCATAGGGAAGTGGCGCCGGTTGAAGGTTACGAGGTCGGCGCCGGTCTCTTCGGTGGTTGCGGCGATCAGGGCGTCCGCGAGACCGGTGCCGTGGCTGGGCCCGTAATCCCTTCGGTAGAG
>JAIVIG010000416.1:5806-15018 GCA_020200675.1 Actinomycetota bacterium | reverse complement strand
GCCTCAGAGGGCGATAAAATCGCTCCCAGAAGCCCCTGCAAACACCGTTCCTTCCGTGTACGAGCCCACCACTACCATATCCAACAAACCACCGATCACCCGCCGTGCGGAAGCAACGATCGCGGATGGAAGGAGCCTCGCTACCATAAACGCCCGGGCGGTCGACATCGCCATGCTGCTCCTGCTGATGTTCGAGCCAGCGAGCGGTCTTTGCGCACTCAAGTGAGCCAGGCGAACACGGCGATAGACAGGGCGTACCCGGCGATGACCAGCGCGATCCCGGCTGCTTCCACCCTCGGAGAATCGTTGGGCCCCGGGAGTAGCCACCACTCGAAGGCGCGGAGGGCCAAGGGTATCAGCAGAAACCCCGTGGCCGCGACGCTGAGCAGGTTGCCGATGAAGATAGCTTCCGCCATGCCCAGCGAGTGCAGCAGCGGGTTGAGGAACATCTGTTCGAGCATCACGATCGGATACAGGGTCAGCAGCACGATCATGGATTGCTTCCAGTTAGGCGGCGCCTGGCCGGGAGCATCACCAAAGGTAAACCAACCCGAGAAGGCGGTGGCGACCTGCTGTTCACGCCGCTCGATGAACGGCTCGACCTCCTGCAAGGCGTCCCGGCGAGCATCGGACTCGAGCCAGGCGTTCAAATGCTCCGAAGTATCGAAGCGCAGCAGCGAGACCCAGTCATCCTGCAGCCCGGGGATCGGGAGCTGCAGCTGCAGCCCCTGGTATCCCGGAAATCTTGCCTCTACCTGCCGGACGCGGTCCACCCAGTCACGGTACGCCTCCTCCATACCGGGCTTGACGCTTACCGTGATGATCTCGGTAACCATATCCTGCGGGGAGAGCTCTGTATTTGATCCTTGGATCACGTTGGTCGTGCCCTCGTCCACCAGCAGACCGGGAAAGGTTGCGATGGTCTTGTTCAGCTGGGTTAGCCAACCGGTGAACGCACCCTCCTCGCCCTGACGGACCTGGACGGCGGTGACGGCAGTGGCGACGTTGGGAGTTTCCGTTTCTACGCTCATGGCGACCTCGTTAATTGGGCGTTGGCCAGTTCGCGGGAGAAGCGGTTGTGGGCTTCGATCACCGGGGCCATATCGACCGTGGTGACCCGTCCGTTCTCCACGACGACCCGACCGTTGATCACCGTGTACCGTGACTTTTGTGGCGCGCAGAACACGGTGGCCGCGACCGGGTCGTTCAGCGCGCCGGCATAATCGACGGTGTTCAGGTCGATGCTGAAGAAGTCGGCGCACATCCCGGGGGCTAAAGCGCCGATGTCCGGGCGGCCCAGGACGGCGGCGCCTCCGCGGGTCGCGACTTCCAGTACCTCCCGCGCCGTCATCCATTCGCCGCTCCGTAGTGGATCTGAGGTCGAGAGCAGGGTATGTGGGCCCTCCGGCGGGAGCAGGCCGATGCGGAGCCGGGCCAGCAGCATCGCCTGCCGCGCTTCGAGCAGGATGTTCGAGGCATCGTTGCTGGCGGATCCATCGACGCCCAAACCGACATGCACACCGGCTGCGAGGTACTTCTTGACCGGTGCGATGCCAGAGGCGAGCCGCATGTTCGAGCAGGGACAGTGTGCAACCCCGGCACCGGTCTTGGCGAACTCGCGGATCTCGTCATCGTTGACGTGCACGGCGTGGGCAAACCAGACATCGTCGCCGAGCCAGCCCATCGTCTCCATCCACGCGACCGGACGCTGCTGGAAGTGCGTGAGCGTGTAGCGCTCCTCATCGAAGGTCTCGCAGAGGTGGGTGTGGAGGCGCACGCCGTGGGCACGAGCGAGCTCGGCCGTCTCCCGCAGGAGTTCGGGAGTAACCGAGAAGGGCGAGCACGGCGCCAGCACGATCTGGGTCATCGAGCCGTGCGAGGCGTCGTGGTACGTCTCGATCACCCGCCGGGAGTCTTCGAAGATCGCCGCTTCGCCCTCGACCAGGCTATCCGGCGGCAGTCCGTTCTGGGACTCGCCCAGAGACATGGAGCCGCGAGAGGCGTGGAACCGCACGCCGATCTCCTGCGCCGCCGCGATCTGGTCGTCGAGCCTGCAGCCGTTTGGGAAGATGTACGTGTGATCGAAGACGGTTGTGCAACCGGACGCGGCGAGCTCGGCCAGGCCGACGAGGGTGCTCCAGCGCGACGCTTCGGGAGTCCGGCGGCCCCAGATCAGATAGTGGGCCCGAAGCCAGGGGAACAGGTTGATGTTCTGACCATGCGGGAACGCGCGGGTCAGCGTCTGATCGAGGTGGTGGTGGGTGTTCACGAAGCCGGGCAGCAAGATCTGGCCCGTCATGTCCAGCACGACGTCAGCGTCCCGCGGAAGCTCCTCGGTGGGGCCGACCTGCTCGATGATCCCATCCCGAACGAACAGCCCGGCATTGGGAAGCTCGCGGCGCTCATCGTCCATCGTGACCAGGATATCGGCGTCCCGCGCCAACAGCGTTGGCATGGTCAAATCCTCCTAACGAACTCGAAGTCCAATCGTCAAACCACGTGACGCTCGAAGATACGGCGGTAGATCCGGTCGGGAGTGAACGGGAGGTCGCGGAAGCGAACGCCGGTGGCATCGGCCAGTGCGTTGGCCAGCGCTCCGGCGACGGGGTTGATGGGGCATTCCCCCATACCCTTCGCGCCGAGCGGGCCGACGGCGTCGTGCGTATCCGCGAAATAGACCTCGGTGCGCGGGGTGTCGGCGAAGGCCGGGATACGGTAGTTGCGTAATGTCGGGTTGACCACGCGCCCCTCCTCGTCGAACACCATCCGTTCGTATAGCGCCCAACCGACCGCCTGCGCGACCGAGCCTTCGATCTGGGCGCGCAACTGCATTGGGTTGATCACCGTCCCGGCGTCCGCCGCGTGGACGCTTTGTAGGACGATGATCTCACCGGTGACGCGATGGACCGCGACACGGAAGCCCTGCACGTTGAAAGCGACGCTGCGCGGGGCGCCGTGCGCCTTGCGGACGACTTCGAGTTGTTGCCCGGCCGCCTCGGCCGCGGCGAGGAGCTCGGGCAGGGGAATCCTGGAGCCGTTACAGCTCACGGCATCGTCGTCCAGGCGGCAGGCATCACGGCCGGCGCCGGAATGCTCCGAGGCGAAGTCCAGGATCCGCTCGCGCAGGGCTTCGGCGGCGAACCGGACGGCGTTGGCGGCCACGGAGGTGCCGGTGCTGGCAAACGCCCCCGTATCGTAGCCCGTACGATCCGTGTCGGCTTGGACCAGGCGCACGCGGGACATGCTCGTCTCGAGCACGCTGGCGACGACCTGTCCGTGCATGGTCGTCGTGCCGTTGCCGAACTCGCACGTTCCGATAGCAAGGTGGTAGTTGCCGTCCGCTCCGACGCTAAGACGCGCTGTGGAACGGTGCTCGGTCGGCGGCGCGGTGTCGTGCATGGCCAGCGCGGTCCCCTGGCCCACGAGCCAGTCGTCGCCTTCGGGCGCCGCGACGCCGTTGCCGCGGGCCAGGGCATCCTCGACCAGGTCGAGGCACTGGTCGAGCCCGTAGCTGCCGTACTCGGTGTCCTCCGGTTCTTCGCTCATCGAGAGCATCGGATCGCCCGGCCGCACGGCGTTCAGGCGGCGGAACTTGATAGGATCCAGGTCGAGCGCGCGAGCCAGCTCGTCCATCGCGGATTCGACGGCGTAGATCGGCTGGGTGAGCCCGTAGCCGCGGATGGCTCCGGCCGGCGGAAGGTTGGTGTAGACCGCGTATCCCTCCACCTTCTTGTGCGGGCACCGGTAGACCGATATCGACTCGCCGCAGCCGTGGTACAACGTCTCGCCGGCGTGGTTGCCGTAGGCGCCGGTGTTGGACACGATCCGCATCTCGAGCGCCGTCAGCGTACCGTCGCGCCGCGCCCCGGCTTTGACCCGGACCCGCATCGGATGGCGACCCGGTCCCCCGACGAATTCCTCTTCGCGCGTGAACTCGAGCTGGACGGGCCGGCCGGTCTTCAGGGTGGCCAAAGCGCAGATGTCTTCGGTCAGCACCTCCTGCTTGCCGCCGAAGCCGCCGCCGACGCGCTCGCAGAACACCCGGATGTCGATCGGGTTGAGGCTGAACAGGTGGCTGAGCTTCGCCTGCGCGATGAAGGGGGACTGAGAGCTGGTGCGCACGTTCAGCCGTTGTTGCTCGTCGAGCCAGGTGATCGTCTGGTGGGTCTCGAGATGGGCGTGCTGGACCCGGTGGGCCTCGTACTCGGCCTCGTGGATGGCGTCCGCCTCGGCGAAGCCGACCTCGACGTCGCCGACGCCCCCGTGCACGTCGAGCAGGACGTTGCGCCCGTAATGGCGGATGAACGGGTCCTCGCCCTTCTTGTCGTGTCGCCTCCTCCGCGTCGAAGACCGCCGGGAGCACCTCGTAGTCGACCTCGATGCGGCGGCAGCCTTCCTCCGCGGCGGCCTCGCTGTCGGCCACCACGGCCGCGACTCGCTGCCCGACGAACCGGACGACGTTGTCCAGCATATAGGTGTCGTCGGGATCTACGAGGTGGTCGTCGTGGATGGCGGTGGTATACAGCCGCCGGGGCACGTCCTCCCAGGTGAAGACCTCGTGGACGCCCGGCGTCGCTAAAGCGCCCTCTTTACGGATGGCGACGATGCGGGCGTGGGCGTGCGACGACCTGAGCAGCTTAAGATGCAGCAGGCCCTCAACCTCGGTATCGAGGGTATAGCGCACCTTACCCGTGACGATCTCCTCGCTCGCGGGGGCGGGTAGGCTCGCTCCGCAGGCCGCGCCAGGCCGGTCGTCCTCGATAGCTTTGTTTCCGTGGATCGCGTCCTCGATCGCGCGGTACCCGGTACAGCGGCACAGGTTGCCCTTCAAGGACCGCGGTAGATCCTGGCGTTCCTCCTCGGTGAAGTTGGCCGCCGCCATGATCATCCCGGCCGTGCAGAAACCACACTGAAAGCCCTGGGCTTCGAGGAAAGCCCGCTGCATCGGGTGCAGCTCTCCATTTTGCGCCAGACCCTCGATCGTCGTGACCTGGCGGCCTTCGGCGCGGAAGGCCGGAATGATGCAGCTGTTGACCGTAACCCCGTCGAGCCAGACGGTGCACGCCCCGCAATCGCCGGTATCGCACCCCTTCTTGACACCGAACCAACCCAATTCGCGCAGGAAGGTGCGCAAGCATTGGCCGGGCGCCGGTTCGTTCGAGAACGTCCTGCCGTTGACGTGATAGCTCATGAGTAACTCCTCACACGGCCTTGGAAAGCTCGCCGCGGATCTCTTCGGCAAAGTGGAAGGTCAGGTGTTTGCGATAGTCCGGTGCTCCGTGGACGTCGTCGTGATACACGGAGTCGGCGATGGTCTCCCGCAGCCGCTCGCGCAGGCCTCGGGCATCCGGCACCTGGTCAAAGCTCAGCCGTATCGGCCGCTTTGTCGACGCCGACACGGTCAGCATGAAGGCGCCGTCCCGCGGGTCGAGCGTGCCAATCAGCAGCGCGGTAGAGCGGCCCAGGTGCGTCAGCGACATGCGGCGGAAGCTCGTTTGCTTTTGCAAGGCCGTGATCGGCAGCTCGATGGGTGTAGATGCCTTCGAGTGCGACCGTCAGCGAGATCATCGGTCCCGCCGGCAACGACATGCAGATATTGCCGCCAACGGTCGCCGTGTTCCACACCTTGAACGACGCCAGGAACGAGTGGCAGCACTGGTGGATCAGGGGCGCGGCCGTCCACTCCGGAGGCGGTTCCAGGGCCTCCAACTCAGCGATCGTGCAGGTGGGGGATATCTGAAGTCCCTGCTCACCGACCACCAGCGGCTCCCAGGAGAATCCCTGAAGGTCCAGCAGCCGGCGCAGATGTGGCTGCGGTTCAGAGAAAAGCCAGGTGCCACCGGCCAGCCAGCTGTCTCCCTCCCGCCAATCGAAATCCTCGTCCCCATTTCCGGTTACCCGCCGAACTTCGGTGATGGTGTTCAGGTTCACGGGGCAAATCCTCCTAACGATGCTCGAAGTCCAATCGTAACTGCACTGCCTGCACCCACCCCAGACCCGCTCGCACGGATCTCATCGCGAGTTGCCCGGCTCGACGACCATCCGTGACGGTTACACCATCGCCTTAAAATGGCGCGTCTCACGACGCATCCCCCTTTCCCACGATACTCAGTAAATTTCCCGCAACTACTATACAGTTATCGGCACGCGCGCCGAAAGACTTTAGCCTTTGGGGAATTTTTCGTAAGATCGTAAACAGCCTGATCGATTCAAGCACCGTGGTTCTTCGAGACACGCAGATAAGATGTCTCGAAGAACCACGGTGTCCCCTGGAGCCGAGAGGAGATCACCAAACTATACCTGCTTCGAAGGGATAGTTGCCTTTCTCATACATCGAAAATACCAGAGGACTTGTGAGGGGGTGCGAAAGGCGGGTAGCGACGGTGCTCTGCGGCACGTTTTCCTGCCAACCCGGTAGCTATGTATACTCCGGGTGTCTTATGGTGAGGTCTGCTGCGCCGTTTGGTCGGACGTCCACTCCACCCACAGCTCCTTCGGGCCACGGAACGAGATGTTGGGCTCGAACTCTATGGTCTGATCCTCGGGCGCGAGGCGCAGGTCGGGCATCCTCGCCGTTAGCAGCTCGAAGGCGGTGCGAGCTTCGAGCCGGGCCAGGGGCGCGCCCAGACAGTAGTGGATGCCCTGGCTGAACGCCAGGTGCTTGCCGGCGTTCTCGCGCTGGATGTCGAAAACATCGGGCTCGTCGAACTGCTCCTCGTCGCGGTTCGCGGAGGCGAGTAGCAAGAGGAGGCGGGCCTCTTCCGGGACTTCGACGCCGGAGATCTCGACCGGCCGGGTCGCCATGCGGCGCCAGGCGGGGACCGACGTGTCGAACCTGAGCATCTCCTCCACGGCGTTCTCGATCAGGTCGGGATCCTCGCGCAACTCGTCCCACGCCTCCCGCCGCGTTAGCAACTGTCGCAGCCCGTTGGCTATAAGGTTGGTCGTCGTCTCGTGCCCGGCGAAAGTGAGGCTGTAGATTATGCTTGTGACCTCCTCCAGGCTCAGGGCGTCCTCGTCTTCTTCCCGGATGCGGAGCAGGTCGCTGGTGTAGTCGTCTCGAAGATCGTCCGCTCGTCCCCGAACGAAATCCTCCACGTAGGCTAACAGGTCGGACATCTTGTCGGCCGTGGGCTTCTGCTCCTCGGCCGGCGGACGGCCCCACGTGAGCCTCAGCCGGTCGAAGCACAGGCTCTTGAGATACTCGGTGTCCTCCTCGGGGAAGCCGATGAAGCTGAAGACCGTCATCGCCGGCAACGGGAAAGCGAACCGCTCGACGAAGTCCACGCGCCCCTCGTCGAGGAAACCGTCGATCAAGCCCTCGGCTATCTCGCGGACGCGCGGCTCGAGCTTCTGGACCCTCTTGGCCGAGAAGGCCATCTGGGCATGCCTGCGGGTGCGCCGGTGCTTGGGCGGGTCGGCGTTCGAGGTCGTCGGCGTGACCCGCACTCCCTCCTGCAGGCGCTCCGCCGCCTCCGGCTCCAACTCCTGAAGGGGCTCTTGCACTTTGGCGTTCGAAAAGGTCTCGGGGTCTTTGACGATGACCAGGATATCCTCGTAACGGCTCACGACCCACATGCCGATCTTCGGCGCGAAGAAGACCGGAGCATCACGCCGGAACTGGGCGTAGTACGCGTAAGGGTCTTCGAGGTAATCCTCGGACAGCGGATCAAAGTCCTCGTCCACCGGGTACGAACTCGTGGTCTCTTGCATTTTTCCTCTCTCCCCGTTTGCTCCGAGAGTAACGAGTACGAGTAAAGACGAATGAAACGCACCTGTCAACAGCGCCATTAAGTGGGCCCCACAGTCCGCCGGCGCTGCCCGAGTAGGAGTCGAAATGAACGCCGCCCCGGTCTCTTCCTTACTCGCTCGACTTCAAGTAGCCCCAGATCCTCTCGAGAATCTCCTCGCTCACCGACTCCCAGTACGCGAACTCCTCCTCGCCCAAAGGCCGCGGCGTGCCGGCGCTAGCCGCCACCTGATTCATCTCCGCCGAACGCTCCAACACCCACATCCTGGCCGCCGCCGCCCCGACGCTCGTTCCGACCGTCACCGCCCCGTTGCCCCTCATCACGATGCCCCCGGCATTACCCAGATCCTCTGCCAGCGCCTCGCCAGCCTCCCGGCCGCGGATGAGCCGGGCGTCGTCGTAGACTGGCACCTCTTCTCCGAGGAATGCTCCCTGACCGCCAGAGCGCGGCCCGCCGCGATGACTTCTTCGTGCAAACTCTCCCCTAGCTAGGCGACAGGACCGTTCTCTCGGGCGCGTCGGTGAAGTGGCTCTCGGTGCCGTAGGTGAGGTAGGTGTCGGGCATCTGCGAGCCCCACAGCTCGTACCCAAGCGACGCGACCTCCGGGGTCCAGCGGATGGGTTCCCAGTCCGGGGCGAAGATGAGCATGCCGCCGGTCCAGACCTCCACGCGGTTGCCCGACGGCTCGAAGCAGTAGAGGAAGATCGCCCCGCTCGTGCCGTGCTGGCCGGGTCCCCACTCTATCTCTATGCCGTTGTCGGCCAGGATGGTGGCCGCCCGCATCATCTGGTCCGGCGAGTCGACGAAGTAGGCGACGTGGTGCAAGAGCGCGCCGTTCTGGTTCTTGTTGCGCTGGACCGCTATCTCGTGGGAGAGGTTCGTGCGCGAAAGCCAGGAAGCCATCCGATCTCCGTCCGAGCTCTCCGCGTAGTAGCGGTGATGGATGCCGAGCTCCCGGGTCATCCACTCCTGCTCGACACCCGGCTCGTCGGTCAGGAAGTTCACGTGATCGAAGCGCCGCGGCCCGATCCCTCTGGAAGCGTACTTCTGCGGGTGGCTCGGCAACGCGGAGGCGGCGCCGTCTACTCCGTTGGGCGCGTACAACTCGCGCTCCCAGTACAGCTCGAACGGCATCCCGCCCGGAGTCATGAAGCGCAGTCCGTCACCCTGCCCCGGCTCTTTGCCACCCTCGATCCAGTGGTAATCGACCCCGAGCTCTTTCAGCTGCTTCTCGTAAGCTCCCATATCCTCGGGCGTCTTGACTCGCCATCCGACATGCTCTATCCCCGTGTGATCGGAATTTTTGAGGATGAGCGTGTGGTGATCCCAGTCTTGCCAGGCCCGCAAGAAGATGCGCTCATCATTCTCTTCCGTGACGTAGAGGCCCAAGACCTCCGTGAAAAACCATCGGGACCTCTCCAGGTCCGTCACCCTTATCTCCGCGTGCCCCAAATGCGCAAC
>JAIVIG010000416.1:3573-5788 GCA_020200675.1 Actinomycetota bacterium | reverse complement strand
AACCGCCACGATAACCTCACCTCCCGTTCCCCGACGAGTTCGAGTTCCCTAGACTAACATGATAGGTCTGCGCCGGTGGCGCCACAAGGCCGGGTTCGATATTGCCGAACCGATCGGTTGACCGGGGGAGAGAGCGCCAGTAGCATCGGTTGCGTAAGCTGTATGTGGGTTAGGGGAGTACGAGATCTAGGCGTTCGACTGCTACGCGGAGACGAGGCCAGCGTAAGCGAACGCTCTATCGAGGAGGAGCGAGACGTGATCACGACACCCGAGTGGCACAACGCGAGCCTGATCGTGGACCGGAACCTGGAGGCTGGGCGCGCTGATAAGGTTGCCGTTTACTGCGGCGACGACGAGGTGACGTACGGAGAACTCGTCCGCCGCATCAACAGGTTCGGCCACGCCCTCAAAGAAGAGTTGGACGTGAGGAGAGAAGATAGGGTCCTGCTCGTATTGGACGACACGCCCTCCTTCCCCGTGGCCTTTTTCGCCGCGATGCGCATCGGCGCCGTACCGGTCCCGGTGAACACCTTGGTAGACGCCGACGAGTATCGATTCTACGTCGAGGACAGCCGCGCCTGCCTCGTGGTCGCCGACGGGAAGTTCCACGAAAAGGTCCGGGACGCTTTGGGCAGCGTCGAAGAGCCGTTGGAGCTCGTCCTGGCCAACGGCCGGGAAGACGAGGCGCACGCCCTCGAAGACCTGCTGGAGTCGGGTGAGGACGAGCTAACGCCCGCCGACACCCACAAGGACGACGCGGCGTTCTGGCTCTACAGCTCGGGTAGCACCGGGAACCCAAAGGGTGTGGTCCACCTGCACCACGACATAGACTACACGTGCGAAACGTACGCGAGGCACGTGCTGGAGGTCAACGAGTCAGACCGCTGTTTCTCCACCACGAAGTTGTTCCACGCTTACGGGTTCGGCAACGGTATCTCCTTCCCCTACTGGGCGGGGGCCTCGAGCATCCTCCTCCCCGGCAAGCCCACGCCGGAGGCGGTTTTGGAGACCATCAAAAGGTTCGAGCCGACCCTGTTCTTCTCGGCGCCCACGCTGTACAACTCGATCCTCGACTACCCCGGTGCCTCCGACTACGACCTCTCCTCCGTCCGTTTCGGCGTCTCGGCGGCAGAGGCGTTGCCGGCCCACGTCTGGCGCCGCTGGAAGGAGACGTTCGGTGTGACGATCTTGGACGGTATCGGCTCGACCGAGATGCTGCACATCTTCATCTCCAACACCCCGGACGAACTCAAGCCGGGTTCCAGCGGCAAACCCGTGCCCGGATACGAAGCCAGAATCCTCAACGAGGACGAACGGCCCGTGGAGGAGCCCGGAGAGGCAGGGTACCTCTCCGTCAAGGGCGATTCGGCGGCGGCTTACTACTGGCGCAACCACGAGAAGACCAAAGAGACCATGAAAGGCGAGTGGCTCTTCGCAGGGGACTGGTACCGGATGGACGAGGACGGGTACTACTGGTACGAGGGACGCGCGGACGACATGATCAAGGTGAGCGGCCTCTGGGTATCCCCGGTGGAGGTGGAGAACACCCTGGGCGACCACGACGCCGTGGTGGAAGCGGCGGCGGTCGGGATAGACGTCGAGGGACTGACCCGCGTAAAGGCCTATGTCGTCCTGCGCGAGGGCCACGAGGGCTCCGACGAGCTGGTCGAGGAGCTCCAGGAGTGGTCCAAGAACAACCTCAGGCGCTACCAGTACCCGCACGTGGTGGAGTTCATCGACGAGCTGCCAAAGACGGCCACGGGCAAGATACAACGCTTCAAGCTGCGCGAGCCGGAGTCGGGGGAAGAGATGCCCGGACAGGACGAGGAACTCTCCCAGGGAGACGAACCGCCCCAGCAGAAAGACGAGCTCGTCTAGAAAGGTGGCGAAAGACGGTGGCGCACCTTCTCGCTTTCGACGGTAAAGAGCCCCAAGTCGCTCCCGATGCTTTCATAGCCCCGACCGCGGTTCTTATCGGGGACGTGGTGGTCGAAGAAGGGGCGAGCGTCTGGTTCGGCGCGGTCCTTCGGGGCGACTTCGACAGGATAGTCGTGGGGGCGGGGAGCAGCGTCCAGGACAACTGCGTGGTGCACACGAACGAGGACCTGCCGACGATCATCGACCAGAACGTGACGGTCGGGCACCTCTCTCTGTTGGAGGGGTGCGTGATCGAGGACGGGGCGATAGTCGGCATGGGTAGCATAGTCCTCAACCG
>JAIVIG010000416.1:0-3512 GCA_020200675.1 Actinomycetota bacterium | reverse complement strand
CTCCAGGAGTGGTCCAAGAACAACCTCAGGCGCTACCAGTACCCGCACGTGGTGGAGTTCATCGAGGAGCTGCCAAAGACGGCCACGGGCAAGATACAACGCTTCAAGCTGCGCGAGCCGGAGTCGGGGGAAGAGAGCGCCCGATCCGCCGAATGAAGCGTGGGACCGAGGTCCACTTCGGCTTGCCGAGCGCGTAGGCTCGGGTGCCGCCATAATCGTATGGTCATCGGGTAGGGCAGGGTACCGCAAGGGAGAGGAGCCCGGTAGTGAACGTGAGGGCGGCGGTGGTTAGAGAGCAGGAGCAGCCCTTCGAGGTGGAGGAGCTCGAGCTGGAGGAGCCCAGGACGGACGAGGTTCTGGTGCGCGTCGTCGCCACGGGGATGTGCCACACGGACCTGATCGTACGTGACCAGTGGTACCCGGTGCCGCTGCCCGTCGTCCTGGGGCACGAGGGAGCAGGGGTAGTCGAGAGGGTCGGCGAGGGCGTGACAAATCTGGAGCCCGGCGACCACGTGGTCCTGACCTTCGCCTCGTGCGGCCGGTGCGCCAACTGTCTGCGAGGAAAGCCGACGTACTGCCTGCAGTTCTTCGGGCTGAACTTCGGCGGCGGGCGCCTGGACGGCTCGAACGCCCTGAGCAGAGACGGCGAGCCCGTTCACGATCGCTTCTTCGGCCAGTCCTCGTTCGCCACCTACGCCATAGCGACCGAGAGAAACGCGATCAAAGTGCGCGACGACGTGCCTTTGGAGCTTTTGGGACCTCTAGGGTGCGGCATCCAGACGGGCGCGGGCGGCGTGATGAACTCGCTCGCCCCCGAGGCCGGCACGAGCATAGCCATCTTCGGCGCGGGCGCGGTGGGGATGAGCGCGGTCATGGCCGCGCGGATAGTCGGGTGCGCCACGATCGTCGCGATAGACGTGATCTCCGAACGCCTGGAGCTGGCACGCGAGCTGGGCGCGACGCACACTATAAACGCCAACGAATCTGAGAACGTGGTCGAGGAGGTGCAGGGGATCACCGGTGGCGGAGCGGATTATGCGCTCGAAACGAGCGCGATCCCTGCGGTGTTGCGGCAGGCGGTGGAGACTCTGGCGCCGGTCGGGGTGTGTGGGCTCATTGGCGCGGCGCCTCTAGGTACTGAAGTCTCGCTGGACATGAACGACTTGCTCATTCCTGGGAAGGTCGTGCGCGGGATCGTCGAGGGCGACGCCGTGCCGGACGTCTTTATCCCGCGCCTCGTGGACCTCTACGCTCAGGGGCGTTTCCCGTTCGACCGCCTCGTCCAGTACTACTCGCTGGACGAGATCAACCAGGCCGCCGAAGACGCGGAGAAGGGCGCCACCGTCAAGCCCGTGCTTCGTGTAGAGCAAGCGTCTTGACGCACCGGCCGCGCGAACGCCGCAGGAGGGGTTGAGGATGCTCGAGGGTTTTCGACTCATCGACGCGCACGTACACGCGGCGCGCCGGCCCACGCTCAAAGCCTCCTGGATAGAGTGGGCGGATCACTTCGGGAAGGAAGTCCCTCTCTCGGACCTGTACGACGAGGAGGGCACTCTGGTGCCTTCGCGCCTCGACGAGTACATGGCCGGAGAAGGGGTGGACGTGGCGATCCTCTTCAGCGAGTACAGTCCGAAAGCGACCGGGATCCAACCGATCGAAGACCTGCTGCCAATCGCCGAGTACAACCCCAAGCGTTTCAAGCTGATGGCCAACCTCAACCCCCACTACCACCATCCCCTGCCCGAGGAGCTGGAGCGCCAGATGGCGTTGGGCGCGGTCGGCCTGAAGCTGCATCCCGTACACGGGGGCTTCGCCCCGAACGACCGGGCCCTGTACCCGGCGTACTGGCTCTGCCAGCAGCATGGGCTGCCAGCGGTGATCCACTGCGGCACCAGCACGTTCCCGGGGTCCACTAACCGTTATGCGGACCCAGCCCTCCTGGAGGACGTGGTCCGAGACTTCCCCGACCTCACGGTCGTTCTGGCCCACGGGGGACGCGGCTGGTGGTACGATGCCGCGGGCTTCATGGCCCAGATGCGGGAGAACGTGTGGATCGAGATCTCCGGCCTCCCCCCGCAGAAGCTGCCCGAGTACTACGAAAAGTACGGCTTCGAGCGGTTGGCCCAGAAGATGATCTTCGGCACCGACTGGCCCGGCGTACCGGGACTCAAAAATAATGCCCTCGCCCTCTTCGATCTCGGCCTGGAAAGGGAGACCGTGGAGCTGATCTTGCACGGGAATGCCGAGCGGGTATACAAGCTGGACGCGAAAGGGTCGGTGCCGGGAGTGGGGAGCCGGGAGTAGGGAGTCGAGAAAGGACTCCACTCCCTACTCACTGCTTCCTACTCGTCTTCCTCCACCAGAATCGCGGCGACCGGGCACTGCTCCTCGGCTTCTCGCAGATCCTCTATGCTTACCGCGGTGGGATCGTCTACCTCCGCCTTGTCTTCGTCGTTCAACTTGAAGGCGCCCTTGGCCACTTCCACGCAGTTGGCCGAGCCTACGCACATATCCTGATCGACTTCTACTCTCGGGTTCCCCATGCTTCAACCACCTCCCCTCTGCCGTTCGGTTCCTTTCCCCGTCCGCAATATACCATCTGCGTGTAATATCCTCGCCGTTCTCACCGCATCCTATTCGGCATAGCCGAACGTTTGGATTGACCGGAACACAGAGGTCATGTAGAACGCGTCGAGAGTAGCAGCATGAGTTGCTTTGTGGGGTAAAAGGCACAGTCGAGAGGTGGGGTAACGGATCGTGGTCGAGATGAAACAGCGTAGCCTCGAAGAGGTAAAGGCTTTAAGCCAGGAAGAGGCCGTCGAGATCATGCGCCAGGCCGGCATCCTGGGCGCGGGTGGCGGTTTCCCGACGTACTTCAAGTACAAGGGAACCAGTCTAGGAGCCTGACTCCATTTCCTGATTGGTATCACTAATCTCTGGCAATGCCTGAATATCGCGACGCGCTAATCTACTTTAGCCGAGCTTTTAGCTATTTAGCTCTAAATAGCTATTTACAAGAGCTATAAGGCAAGGTATAGTTATCCAAAAGGCAAAAGTGACGCGAAAGGCAGGCTGATGGAAAGTAAAGAGCGGCTTACGGAGGATCTAGTCGAGATACCGGTACCTAAGAGGCACCTCATGGAGGTGTATAGGCTGATCGGTACCTTAGAGGCTAAAGAATCTCAGGGTGAAGCGATCAAAGCCGACATGGGGGATGTGGAAGCTGTAGAGAACGGCGACTGGAGTCCTAATGAGCTTCGTATGCTGTACGATCAGTCTCCTCCGGCTATGATTAAGTTACTCGATTGTTTGGCTGACAATGGGGATCGGTGGGTGCCAATTCGGGAACTGAACCAAGCTGTCTATGGGGAGGATGACTCTGGTCACAAGCTTGGTGGTGCTCTCGGTGCTTTTGGTCGCCGGGTGAAGAACCGGCACCGGAAGCCGTGGCCTTTCAAGGTTCAGTGGGGTCATGAGGAGCAGATGTTGGTGTACTTCATGGACTCTTGGAC
>JAIVIG010000162.1 GCA_020200675.1 Actinomycetota bacterium | reverse complement strand
ATCCCGTCCGGGGCAACCTCACGGACCCGGTCAACCAGGCCGTCGCCGTACAGCACGGGCGTCGCACCGAGCTCGCGCAGGTAGTCGTGGTTCGGCTCGCTGGCCGTGCCGATGACGGTGGCGCCGCGGGCCACGGCGACCTGCACCGCGACGGTGCCCACCCCGCCCGCCGCGCCGTGGATCAGCACGGTGTCGCCCTGCGTTACCTCGAGCAGGTTGAGCACGCGTAGCGCCGTCTCGGCCGCGACCGGCAGTGCCGCAGCGGCGGCCCACTCCAGCTGGGCCGGCTTCGGCGCCACGGTGGTGGCCAGCGCGTACTCGGCGTACCCCCCGCCGTCCGCGAAGCCCAGCACGTCGTCGCCGACGGCGAGCCCGTCGACTCCCGGCCCCACCCCGTCGACCGTGCCGGCGATCTCGATGCCCAGCACCGCGGGAAGCTGCGTGGGGAACATCTGCTGGGCCGCCCCGGACCGGATCTTGCTGTCGACCGGGTTCACGCCGGCCGCCCGCACCCGCACCCGTACCTGCCCCGTGCCCGGTTCCGGCAGTTCCCTGTCGACCACGTGGAGCACCTCGGGACCGCCGAACTCGTCGATAACTACTGCCTTCATATCTGTACCTCTTCTTTCTAGTTATGGGTCTGCCCGCCCCCGTCAGTGACTACTGGTTGGATGTGGGTGGAGGTGGGTGAGTCACGGTCGACGATCGCTCGTCGGATCACCGCGCTCGTGGCGATGAACTGCTCTACGGTGCCGGCGTCGAGGTCGCCCACGGATGCTTGCTCGAGTGCGGACCACATCTCATCGAGAGGCTCGCGCATAGCGCGGCCCTTGTCGATGAGCGACACGCGCATCACGCGCCGGTCGGGGCAGAGGCTCACCGGCATCCAATCGTGTACTCGAGCGCCGAGGGCATTTGCCGAGGTGGTGAGGATGGTCGACCGAATACGGCATCGCCTCCCTCTCTCGGTGCAAGGAGATCACTCCTTGAGGACGGCTTGGGCAGCAGCGAGGCGCGCGCCGGGTACACGGAAGGGCGAGCAGGAGACGTAATCGAGGCCCGTCTCGTGGAAGAAGGCGACGCTCTTGGGGTCGCCGCCGTGCTCCCCGCAGACGCCGAGCTTCAGGCGCGGGTTCGTCTCCCGGCCACGCTCGCGGGCCATCTTGACCAGCTCGCCCACGCCGCTCTGGTCGAGGGTCTCGAAGGGGTTCTCCAGTAATAGACCGCTTCTCAGGTACTCTGCCAGGAACTTCTCCTCCGCATCGTCGCGGCTTATGCCGCACACCATCTGGGTCAGGTCGTTGGTGCCGAAGGAGAAGAAGTCGGCGTGGTCGGCTATCTCGCCCGCCACCGCGCACGCCCGAGGCAGCTCGATCATGGTCCCGATGGGCAGGCTCTCTTCGGCGAGCTCCGCCAGGATCAGGGTACGCATCCTCTCCAACTCGGATGAGAACCCGACGAGCGGGATCATTATCTCGACCACCGGGTCTCCCCCTCCCTCCCGAACGGTCCTAACGGCCTTCGCTATGGCCCGCGCCTGCATCAAGTAGACCTCGGGCTTGAGGAGGCCGAGCCTGCATCCCCGCAGCCCAAGCATCGGGTTCCTCTCTTCGAGGCTCTCCGCGACCCGGAGCTGCCGCCGTTGCTCTTCGGCGCCCTCTCCACGCTCCTCTCGCTCGGCGATCTCCTTCGCAAGGTCCTTCGAGTCGGGGAGAAATTCGTGCAACGGCGGGTCCAGGAGGCGCACGGTGACGGGCAGCCCGTCCATGGCCCGGAAGATTCCCTCGAAGTCCTCGCACTGCATGGGTTCGAGCTTGGTAAGGGCTTCGACGAGTGCCTCATCACCTTCGGAGAGGATCATCTCGCGCATGATCTTGAGCCGCTCGCCTTGCATGAACATGTGCTCCGTTCGGCACAGCCCGATGCCCTCGGCGCCTAGCTCCCTGGCCCGCCGCGCGTCCTCCGGCGTGTCGGCGTTGGCCCTCACGCCGAGGACGCGCGTCTCGTCGGCCCACCGGAGCACGGTCTCGAAGTCCTCGCTCGGCTCGGGCGAGACCAGCGGCGCCTCGCCCCGGATGACGCGGCCGGTTGCCCCGTCTATGGTGAGGACGTCGCCGGCCTCGAAGATCTCGCCGCCCAGGCGGACCACGCCATTTGTGCGATCGATCTTGAGAGCGTTGCAGCCGGTCACGGCGGATTTCCCCATCCCGCGGGCGACGACCGCCGCGTGGCTCGTCATACCGCCCAGGGCGGTTAGCACGCCTGTGGCGGAGATCATGCCCTCCACGTCGTCCGGATTGGTCTCGCGGCGCACCAGCAGCACCGCTTCGCCGTCCGCCGCCCGCTCTTTCGCCTCCCCGGCCGCGAGGACTATCTTCCCCGTGGCTGCACCCGGCGAGGCCGGGAGACCACGCGCGAGGACGTCGAGGTCTGCTGTGGGATCTATGCGCGGGTGAAGTAGCTGGTCGAGCGAGGCGGGCTCGACGCGCAGGAGGGCCTCAGCCTGGGAGATGAGCCCCTCTTCGGCCATTTCGCGCGCTATCCTGAGGGCAGCAGCCCCGGTGCGCTTGCCGCTCCTGGTCTGGAGCATGTACAGCCGGTCGCGCTCGATGGTGAACTCCATGTCCTGCATGTCCCCGTACTCGCGCTCCAGCCGCTCCGCCGTCTCCAAAAACTGCCGGTAGGCTCTCGGCAATACGGTTTCCATCTCCGAGAGCGGGCGGGGCGTGCGGATGCCCGCGACCACGTCCTCACCCTGGGCGTTCAACAGGAACTCGCCGAAGAGGCCCTGATCCCCCGTCGCCGGGTTGCGGGTGAACGCTACCCCGGTCGCCGAGGTCTCGCCCATGTTCCCGAAGACCATCTGCTGTACGGTGACGGCCGTCCCTAAAGTATCCGGGATGCCGTACTCCCTGCGGTACGCTACGGCCCGCTCCCCGAGCCACGAGTCGAAGACCGCTCCTATCGCCAGCTCCAACTGACCGTAAGGGTCCTCCGGGACCCCCACCCCGGCCTCGCGGACGACGATTTCCTTGAACCGGCCAACGAGTTCTTCGAGGTCATCGGCCGTAAGCTCCGTGTCCGCCTCGACGCCCCGCTCGCCCTTCATCTCCGCGATAGCGTCCTCGAAGAGATGCCCCGGCGCCTTCAACACGATCTCGCCGAACGCCTGTATGAAGCGCCGGTGGGCGTCCCGAGCGAAGCGTTCGTCTCTCGTGCTCTCCGCCAGGCCACGGACGGTAGCGTCGTTCAGGCCGAGATTAAGGACGGTGTCCATCATCCCCGGCATGGAGACCGGCGCGCCGCTCCTTACGGAGACCAGCAGCGGGTTCTCCGGATCCCCGAACCCTCGGCCAGTAGCCTCCTCCACACGCTCGAGGTTCTCCTTCACCTCCTCCAGGAGTCCCTCGGGCATCTCCCCGGTCTTTATGTAGGAGACGCAGGCCTCTGTCGTGATGACGAAGCCCTCCGGTACCGGAAGGCCGAGACCGTGCATTCGAATGAGCCCCGAGCCCTTCCTCCCGATCCTCGCTTCCGCGGCCTCGCCGCTCATTCGGCGATCTTCTTCCGGCGCCTTCATGCTCTCCTCCTATGTCCGCTTCCTTCGTGCCCGCCGCAAAGCCCCACCGCCGCGACAGGCGCGCAAAACCCTACAACTCGGAGATGATCTTCTTCGCCCTCGGGATGGATGGGGCGCTCATGCTCAGCTCGGTGACGCCAAGCTCGACGAGTTTGGGGATCATATCTGGCTCCCCTGCCGACTCTCCGCACACCCCTACCCAGATCCCCGCCTCTCGCGCCGCCTCGCACGTCTTCCCTATGAGATCCAAAACCGCAGGGTGGTCCGCGCTCTGCAAGCGAGTCAGGCGCTCGTTGCCCCTGTCGGCGGCCAGCGTGTACTGCACGAGGTCGTTGGTCCCTACGGAGAAGAACGAGACTTCAGGCGCTATGTCCCCAGCCCTTATCGCCGCCGCGGGCGTCTCGACCATCACCCCTACCTCGACCTCGCCGTACTCTGTCCCCTCGTTCTTTAGCTCTTGGCGGCACTCGTCTAGGATTTCTTTGGCGGCGCGCAGCTCTACGTTGTCCACGACCATGGGGAACATGATCCGTAGCTTGCCGTAGGGGGCGGCGCGTAGGATGGCCCTTAGCTGGGGTTTGAATAGCTCGGGTACGTCGAGGCACATCCTGATGCCACGCCACCCGAGGAACGGGTTCTCCTCGTCGGGCTGGTCCACGCCGGGCAGGTCCTTGTCCCCGCCTACGTCTATCGTGCGGATGATGACGGGCTTCTCTCCGAACTGCTCGGCGACCTCGCGGTAGGCTTGGTATTGCTCTTCTTCTGTGGGCAGGTCGGTCCTTTTCATGAACAGGAACTCCGTGCGGAAGAGCCCTACGCCTTCTGCTCCCCAGGAGATCGCGCCTTCGGCTTCTTCGGCCGAGCCGATGTTGGCGCCGACTTCGATGCGCTTGCCGTCTTTGGTGTGGGCTTCGGCGTGTTTGTATTCCTCGAGCAGGGCCGCTTCGGCGGCGACGTCCTTTTGCTTTTGTTCGAAGTCTGAGAGCACGTTCTCGTCCGGGTCGGCGACGGCATATCCCTCCGTGCCGTCGAGGGCGACGACTTTGGCCCCGAGGGTGTCTTCTAACTGCGCCGCCCCGACCCCGACGACGGCCGGGATGCCGAAGGAGCGGGCCATGATCGAGACGTGGGAGGTCTTAGAGCCCTCGGCGATGACGAAGCCCAAAGCCATGCCTTTGGGGATGCGGGCCGTGTCCGAAGGTGCGAGGTTGAGCGCCAGGATGACGGATGGCTCTGCGAGGGATTCGAGGCCCACGGCTCCACCACCCATCAGCTCGGTGGCGATCTGGGAGGCTACGTCGCGCACGTCGTCGGCGCGGGCGGCCATGTACTCGTCGTCCATCGCGGCGAAGAGGGCGGCGAATTCTTCGCCCACGGAGATCACGGCGGCCTCCGGGCTCTCCAGATCTCGCACCCGCTCCTCGACGCCCTCCTGGAATTCGGGGTCCTCGGCCATCTCGACGTGGGCCTCGAAGATCCCGGCCTCCTTCTCGCTGCCACCCTCGCGCATCTCCTCCGCCGTCGCCGAGAGCTTCTTCACAACGGTCTCTACGGCGTTCCGGAAACGCCCCAGCTCCTCCTCGACTTCGGACTCTGAGATCTTCTCACGCTCGGGCTCAAGATCGTGCGTGACGTGTACGAAAGCTGATCCGACGGCGACCCCTTCAGAGGCCGCGACACCCGTCAGGCGCGTGCTCAACATAGTTCACTCCTCCTCTTCTTCGGAGAGAATGGCGATCAGCGCCTCCACGGCGGCCTCCTCGTCTTCACCCTCCGCGCGCACCACCACCCGCTCGCCGTGCTTGGCCCCGAGCGTCATGAGGCGCAAGGAGCTCTTGGCGTTGGCCTCGGCGCCGTCCTTCATGACCACTATGTTTGAGGAGTAGCTCTTGGCCTCCTTGACAAAGCGTGCGGCGGGCCTGGCGTGCAGCCCGGCCTCCGGGACGATTGTCGCCTCCTTCTCCACNNNTCCCTTTCCCCTTTCCTCCGCCTTTGCGTTTCCCGTCGAACAGACTTTAGGATGGGCGTCTCTCGCGCTCCCCTCCACACGCCCAACAACAGCTCGCCGCCCATCATGCTACTTTCTCCCGTCCCGGCGTGACGACTACCCGTGCGCCTTTGATGCCGGAAACTCCCAAGCGATATATCCCCTACGTCACGCTCTCTACTCTCGGATACGGTCAGAGCGTTCCACGACGAGATCCACGAGCGGATGGTCCTCTGCTATCCCGGCGTAGCGAGCCAGAGCCGAACGTTCGCCTTGCGCGCGTATCGTCTCTTGCAACTCCATGGCTTCCTCGTCTTTCGGGTAGTCGAATCCGAGTACCGCCTTGATGACCACGGCGAGGTGAGTTGGCGTGTGGCCCATCTCGAAGAGGCGCAGGGCCGGGGAGACGAACCGCTCGTCGCGGCCGAGCTTACGGATAGGGGCGCGCGCCACCCGCGTCACCACGTCCGAGATCCGGGGATTCTCGAAGCGGGCGAGGACTTTTTGCCGGTACTCGCGGAGCTCTTCCGGGTCGAAACCGTACTCCCAGGCAAGCAGCCGGCCGGTCTCCTCCAGGGCCTTCGAGGCCACGTCGCGGACGTCGTCGTCTTCGAGAGCGGCGTGGATCGTCTCTTTGCCGCGAGCGTATCCCAGGTAGGCTATCGCGGAGTGGCCCGTGTTCACCGTGAGCAGCTTCCTCTCGATGTAGGGCAACGGGTCCTCGACGTAGGTGACGCCCTGGATATCCGGGCGGTCCCCCTTTATCTGAGAGGCGTCGACGACCCACTCGTAGAAAGGCTCTACCAGCACGTCCACGCTCATGCCTGATACTCCGGCACGATGCGGTCGACCGCCGCGTTCGGGAAACCGGCGATCTCCTCGACCGCCTCCGCGCTCTCGTCCGGCACGTGCTCCATCACGAAACCTCTGAGCGCCTGGCTCGCCCCCACCATGTTCTCGCAGGCGATCACGTTCACGGGCGCGCCTCCGAGCCGTACCCGCTCCAAGAGCCCCTTCGCTATGGCTGGGGCGATAACGGGCAGGACCGACGGGCCGACGGCCGTGGTGACGAGGTCCGCCTCCGCCAGCCGCTCCGTCACCTCATCCGCGTCGCGGCCGGAGTGGAGCGCGGTAACCCGATCTACCGGGATGTGCTCCTCTCCCTCATCGGCCAAAATGACCTCGTAGCGTCCCTCCTTTTTCAGGGCATCCACCACGTCCTCCTGAACGTCCACGAAACAGATGTCGTAGCCCGACTCGTGCAGGAGCTGGCCGATAAAACCGCGCCCGATGTTGCCGGCTCCGAAGTGTACGGCGAGCATCAGGTCGCCTCGTCGAAGATCGCCAGCAGCTCCTCCTTCGTCTGTGCGTTCACGATCTTCTCGACGTTCTCCTCCTCGGAGACGACGAGCGAGATCCTGGAGAGGATGTCCAGGTGATCGTCGCCCTTGCCGGCGATCCCGATGACGAGCTTCGCTACGTCGCCGTCCCCGTACTCCACCCCCTCCGGCACGGTGATTATGGAGAGCCCGGACCTCGTCACCCACTGCTTGGAATCGTTGGTGCCGTGCGGTATCGCGACCGCGTTCCCCATGTACGTCGAGACCGACTTCTCGCGCTCGAACAT
Source organism: Actinomycetota bacterium (assembly GCA_020200675.1). Lineage (GTDB taxonomy): Bacteria > Actinomycetota > Rubrobacteria > Rubrobacterales > Rubrobacteraceae > Rubrobacter_F. The sequence goes on along the minus strand of JAIVIG010000162.1, from coordinate 1,577 downwards.
CGAGTCCACGTAGCGCTCGTCCACGTGTCCGTTCTCGACGAGCAACGCGCCCGCCCGCCGGATCGCCTCGTCCCTGCTGCTCAGGCTCGCCCCCAGCTCGACGGTCTTCGGCGTCAGTATCTCCTCGGACATATTCAGGCTCCTTTCATGAGAGTTTGTCGTGCAGGTAGCGCGCAAAGATGTTCTGGAGCACCGCTACGACCTGGCCCTCCGAGCCGTCCTCGAAGGTCTCGCGCTCCGCCGGTTGCTCGACCATCGCAACCGATATCTCGCTGATGGCTTCGAGGGCTACCGCGGAGATGTCGAGCGGCGCAACCATCAGCAGGGTCCGGCACACCCGCATCATCGCGCCGTCCATACCCTCTATCTCCAGGGGCTCGTCGAAGTCGTGCAGGGAGAAGGCGGGCCGGACGACAGCGGCGTCGCGGGCGTGGAACAGGGCCAGCGTGGTCCCCGGAATCCCGATACCACCAAGCTCCACACGCGCCAACAGGCTGGCCTCCAGGCTTCCGGGGTCGGAGACTAGTCCCCGCGCGGCGAGCGAAGCGCACATCCGGCGCACCGCCTCGGGGATGGAGCCACCCGCCTCGTGCCGCTCCACGAAGACGTCGTCCACGAGCTCGGCTATCAGTTGCGTAGCCTCCGCCATCTGGCGCAGCTTCTCCTGCCCTCCGCCGAAAACCTCTAGAGATTCGGAGACCGCCCGGTCCGCGAGCTGCCCGCCGAGCCTCTTCTCCCTGAGGTGGTTCTTGATGTTGTCGACCTCTTCTTCGGAGAGCAGGGGCCGGACCTGCACGTATGACTCATCGGGGATTTGCAGGGAGACCGTGGAGACGACGAGGTCGAACTCGTTCGTGTCGAGTTCGTCTAGCTCGAACAACGAGGCGTTGTGAATCTGCTGGATCTGGGGGAACGCCTTCTCCAGCCTGGAGGCGAGTATCTTGGAGGAGCTGATGCCGCTGGGACAGATGATCAGGACGCTGTTGGGGAAGTTTCCTTGCCCGCGGTCGAGCGCCGCCCCGAAGTGCATGGCGACCAACCCGATCTCCTCTTCTGGGACCTGGTCCTCGACGAATACTTTCTTCATCCCCCGGTCCACAAGGTCGAAGAGGGCCGGATAATCCTCCTTCATCTCGGAGAGCAGCGGGTTGGAGATCCTCAAGTTCTCCCGCAGGCGGTGGATGGCCCTCTCTATGTGAGCGAGAAGGCCCGTATATAGGGAGCTATTGCCAGCCAGGGTCACCCCGGTCTGCTCGGATACGTAGTGGATCAGGGCCTTTACCCGCGAAGCGATCTCCAGGTCGGAGCTCTCAAAGTAACGATCCAACTCGTCGTCCTGCCGGAGCTTCGTGCCGCGCAGGTGCCGGGTTATGTAGGCGACCTCTTCCTCCGGCACGTCCAGCCCAAAATCCTCTTGTATGGCTCCGGCCAGGCTCCGGGCGTTGTCGTACTCGACCGTCTCGCGCAGCCTCCGCAGGTCTTCGCCATCCATCTCGATCTCCCCGCCCCGCAGGAGGCGTTCGATCATCAACGCCACGTGGACGCTCAGGTTCACGAAGGCGCCGTCGGCGATGGCG
>JAIVIG010000161.1 GCA_020200675.1 Actinomycetota bacterium | reverse complement strand
TTGTAACAGCGCATAGCTCCTGTCCAACCTCTACAAGCTAGCTCGCGTTAATCCAAGCGATACTTCATACTTCTTTTGCGAAGAGGAGGATCGCCAAGTGGAGCAGGGACCTCAAACTCCGCCGATCCCGCGCATCTCTCTCACCCTGTCGAAGCCGGCGACGGTGACCACGTACCGGGACGTAGTATCGGCCGGTGCGATGTATCCCTGGTTGACCAGGTACCTGGCCGCAACCTCACACTCTGTAGACTCGGGGTCGAGATCGGCCCTCGGTGCCGCGCCCTGTCCGGGCATCTCCGGTCCCCCGAGCGACACCGGCTCCGTGAGCTTCTCGCCCGAGAGGTCGTAGAAAGCGCCAAGAAGCCGCATCGCGTTCTCTTCTACCCCGCTTGTAGCCAAGATCCCACCTCTACGCGCCTCCACTTTCTCGTCATCTGCCTCATCGCCCACCGAGTCCGCTCATCGCGTTCGACCGGGCACCTTCACAGTACCCGACCCTGGCGCCGCCTAACCCTCGCAGCGCTGACCTTGGCGAGGCTGACCTTGGCGAGGCTGACCTTCGCGGGGCCAAACTGCGGGATGCTGACATGAGCAGGGCCAACCTGAGCGGGGCTCATGAGAGGCTTTATTGGCAGAGGAGGCGGCCGATCTCCATTGAGCAATTAGAACAAGCCCGCTCCCTCGAAGGCGCCACCATGCCCAACGGCCAGAAGTACGAAGACTGGCTCAAAGATAGAGAGAAGCGCCAGCAGGATGAATAGCGCAACGGGCCGGTCCAGACGGCCCAGGTCCTAGCCGCCTACAGCTCACTGGCGACAATCTTCGCGGCACGCCTCACGTGCTCCTCATCCCTATCAAGAATGAGCAGTACACGGCTTCTAGGCGCTCGGATGAATAAGGGCTCAAGAAACCCCCTCTGTGGGATACAGTGAGCCTCTTCAGGGTAGAAAGCACTAGCTGGAGGAAAGGAGCACACGCAGATGAGCGAGCAAGCCCGCAAGGTGAAGAACAAGGCCATCCCCGAGTGGGCGCAGGGGCTCTACTACAACAGCGGGCTTATCAAGGAGGTCCTCCTCTACCACGACGAGGAGGCCATCTACTTCGAGCACAAGGGCAAGGAGAGCGGCATAGTGCGCTTCACCTTCGAGATGATCGAGGGCCTGAAGATAGTCGAAGAGGAAGGAGAGCGCGAAGACTCGCCTCAATAGCGCGCGAGTCTAACTTCCGAGAACTCCGTCAAGGCGAAGTTCGCAGACCTCGGGTAATCAGGATCGGTGGTAGCCCGCGAAGTCCTCCATCGCGTTCAGGACCCGGTCGGCGTCCGTGCCAGCCAGCTCCACCATCCCCCCGTCCGAGAAGAACACGGTCGCCCGATGCTCTTGCTGCCTCCCGTCGAAGCCGGCGCACTTTACCCTCGCCACCATCTGCAGGTTGAGGACGGTGAAGCCGCCCGAGTCGGTCTCCTCCACGCGCACCAGGGTCATGTGCCTCCTCCTCGTTAGCCTTTCCCTTATTCTCGCATGGCACCTTCTTAGAACACGCCTTCAACGCACTCGGGTGAATAAAGGCATATGGAGAAGGGCCAGGGTAATATGCTCTGACCCTTCCTCTTGGAGTCTTGCGGTTCCTCGTTGCTAGGCGCCGTCCTCCAGGACGAAGGTAACCTCCAGGTTCACCTTATAGCCCGTGATGTTGCCGTCCTCGATCATGACGTTCATGTCCTTAACCCAGGCGCCCTGAATGTTGCGCAGGCTCTTGTTGGCGCGATCGAGGGCTTCCCTTATGGCTGCCTCAAAGCCGCCCGGGGAAACGACGGCGCTTATCTCGTTGACGCTTGCTACGCTCATGCTTGCATTTCTCCTTCCCGCATGTGCGACCAAGTCCTTCGGTAGCCGAGCGGGATCTCAGACCAAAGGCCCCTCGTCGGAGCGGATGTCTGCCTCGGAGATGATCCCTACGAGCCTCTCGCCCTCGAGGACCAGGATGCGGTCCAGCTCATGCTGGTCCATGAGCTGACGCGCCTCGTTTACGTCTTGGTCCGGCCCGATAGTGACGAGTTGGCGCGTTGCGATGTCCTCTACCGTCACCGAGTTAGGGTCGCGACCCTCGGCAACCACCCGCGCGATTATGTCGCGGTCGGTAACCATGGCCACGGGGCTCTCTCCCTCCACTACAGGCAACGGTCCCTTCTCCTCCTGGATCATCCGCCGAGCTGCATCCACTATGCTCGTGCCGGGCTCGATTGTGACCACGCTGGACACCATCAGGTCCCTTACCTGAGGCATCTTCCTCACCCCTTCCGCTTCGCGGGTTGCCTCATCGGATACTTACCCTTATTTGCTTGAGCCTAACACCGCCGCAGGTGGCTCCTACTTCCGAGAATTTCCCTTCCACGCACTTCGGTGAATAAACCTCGTGTTAATGCGCCGAATCCCTCTGGGTAGCATCATGCTCATGTTGCCGACCCCTCGGAGAAAAACACGAGTTGGCAAGTCAATGTCTCGAATGTTGTGGGTTTGGTTTTCCTACTGCTTTGAGGGCGTCCATCGTGAGGTAGCGTTTCAGCGCCCACTGCTCACTGCTCCTCAAGGCTATCTCCGTCGCCAACGTCGCCGCGCTCGTCTCGTTGGGGAAGACCCCCACCACTCTCGTCCTCCTCTTTACCTCCTCAAACAAACGCTCCAGCATGTTCGTCGTGCGTATCCTTATGTGGTGGCTTCCGGGGTAGCTCAGGTAGGTAAGGGCATCACCGATCCCAGCCTCAAACACCGCAACTGCTTTCGGGAAACGCTTGCCGTAGAGCTCGACGAACTCCCCGGCCAGGGCTTGCGCCGTCTTCTCGCGCCTGACTTTGAAGACCGCCTTCAGATCCTGGGCGACCTCCGCCATCGAGGAGGCCGGCACGTGCGAGAGCACGTTGCGCTCGAAATGCACCATCCGAACGCAATCGGTGAATTGCGGGCCACGGTGGTGATCCCCTTCGTGTCCACGGCCAAGCCATACAGGATACGTCGACGACGGCGCAAGGCGACATGGACAGATTAGGGCGGCTCGGCAGGCGGCATCTGCCATCCTCTTTCTCGGAGGAGAGGAGGTGCCAGAGCACAGATGTCGAGCAGCCGCCGCACCGTACGGCCCGCCCCACCATGGACGATCAACTCAGTGTACGTGAGAAAAAGAGACGGTCCCAAGAGGATCGAGCAGGCCTACCGGATCTTGATCGACGACAAGGAAGCAAACCCTGAAAAGAGGAGGAGAAACTGATGCTCACAGCAGCGATCTACGCGAGGGTCTCCACCCCGCGTCAGGGGCGGGAGCAGACCATAGAAAGCCAGCTTGCGGTCCTCAAGAGCTGGGCAGATGAAAACTCTTATGAGCTTTCGCCCGAGACCAGCTCTTACTGCAAATACAGGGAGCTATAGCCGAGTACGAGCGAGCGTTGCTCGGGGAGCGTTTCAGGCGGGGCAAACTCCAGAAGGCACGTGAGGGACATTTCATCGGTACCAAAGCGCCCTACGGCTACCGCTACGTCCCCAAGAGAGACGGGGTGCCCGGACATCTCGTCGTGGACGAGACGGAGTCCGAGCTCGTCCGGATGCTCTACGGATGGCTCATCGAGGAGAGAATGACCGTCCGTCAGATCCTAAAGCGCCTGAATGCCGGACCCTGGCTTGCCCGCTGTGGCGGTGCTCGGTGGTCGGCTTCTGTGGTCCATCGCATCCTCTCCGACCCTACCTATTCCGGCACGGCCTACGCCAACCGCTACCGTTACGTGCCGCCCGAGAACCCGCGTGCTCGCGGACCCACAAGCGGCGAGAATACCTGCCGAAAGCTCAGGGCAAAAGAGGAGTGGATCCCCATCCCTGTCCCACCGATCGTAGACGAAGAGACCCGCCGGCTCGCTCAAGCCCAGCTGGAACGCAACGCCAGGCTCTCCTTTCGCAACAACAAGAAGTACTCCTACCTCTTACGCTGCCTCCTCAGCTGCCAGAGCTGCAATCTCGCTATGTTCGGGGTGACCTACAAGGCCACCGACACCCAGCCCGAGCGTCGCTACTACCAGTGCCACGGCAAGGACCCCATCCTGAGCGCCCGCGAACACAAGTGCCTGCAGCGACCGGCCAAGGCGAACGAACTGGAGGAGACAGTCTGGGAGCACGTGAAGGGGCTAATGAGAGATCCAGAGCGGCTCCTGAGCCAGTTTGAGCAGTTCGCCCACTCTAGCTCCGCAAACGACGACAAAGAGGACGCCGAGGCGAAGAAGTTCGAGGCTCACTTGAGGCGTCTCTCTCGGGAGCAAACAAGGCTCGTGGACGCCTACCAGGCGGGGATCATAGAGCTTGAGGAACTCCAAGAACGCCGCTCGAAGATAGCTCAGCGGCGCGAGGCCTTGGGTGCCCACTACGAGCAGCAGGCTCAATTACGACGACAAGCGGTCCAGGCCAGAGAGGTGCTAGAGGACCTCCAAGCCTTCTGCCAACGGGTCGATGCCCGGCTCGATGACGCCACCTTCGAGGAGAAGCAGGCCATCTTGCAGCTATTGATCGAGCGCATTATTGTTGGGGAGGATACCTTGGAGATACGCCACGTCATCCCTTTGGACGGTCCGCCACGGAACTCGATGAGTTCTACGGCACCGCCCGGATCCGGATTGCGTTCGGATGGTGTGCACCCGACACCTCTGCCA
>JAIVIG010000160.1 GCA_020200675.1 Actinomycetota bacterium | reverse complement strand
GGCGCGACCAGCCGCAGCAGCAGGGCCGATCGGATGCCCCTCTGCCGCCACGCCGCGCGCTCGGAAGTGGATAGTTCCCCAGGACGCAGCGTCCGCGGAGCGGGCCTACCGGAGCCCGCCAGCTGCGGGACCTCCGCCCCATCGAGGCGCAGGCCGTCCGGCCAGCCGCGCAAGAACCACGGAGTCCAGGCCTCCGGCGTCGTGGGGAAAGGTATGGCGGCCTCCTCCCCTTCCGCCGGGGAACCGGCCCACCACAGGGCTATCCCGCTCGCCACTGGGCTCACCGGGTTGTCGCCGATGGCGTTGGCTATGGCCTGCGGACTGTGTGCCTCGCCGATAGCCCGGCTGGCCTCGTAGAGGGCCTCCTGCCCGGACAGGGTGGCGCGACTTTCGATTCCGCCGAGCAAGCCGCCCGCCAGCGCCAGCGCGAGGTACTTCGCTACTTCTTCCGGATATAGGGGCTCGTAGACCAGCCCTGCTATCTGGCCGACGAACACCGAGAACAGGGCTATCAGCGTCCCGTGCAAAACCGGAGCGGTACCGACCCTGCGCGCGACCCAGGAGGCCGCGAAGAAGGCCAACAGCATGTGTACAACGGGCAGGCCCCACGCGCCTAACACGTATCCGAACTGCTCGGATTGCTCCAGCCCCGCATCGATGTTCAACAGGGCGGAGGCCAGGGCGGACGCCAGGACGTATCCGAAGATCACCGGGAACAACAGCAGTTGGGGAATCACCCCGACCCCGGCTCCGGCCGCGAGTACCCACCGCCACCGTACGCCGTCAAGCGCGCCGATTCTAGGCAACCCGACCGTGCCTCGATGCATTACCGGCTCCCCGTAGTCGGGTTCCGACGCGGGTGCGTGAAACGCGAAGAGAGATCCCAACCTCCTGGTCCTCGCCCTGACGTGCCCCATTATAGTGCCACCGCCAGCCGGGGGGCGAGTAGCCCTGCCCGGTGTTTTCTTCGCCCTGTCGAAATGGTCCTGCAATCGAATCTCATCGCACCTTGCCCCCGATTGATCTTACCCAAATTGCCGCTCTATCGGGATAATTGCAGAGCAAACCCGGCCCCACAACCCCTTTTTGGCCACTATCATACTTTCGGGCGGGCGAACTCATCCTTTCGGAGGATACGATCAGGCGCCCCTCGTGAAAGAATTAGTCTGGTTCCGTTACGCCTCGAGAAGGAGGAGCGCGATGAAGCGGTTGGCGGTCTTGGTGGTGGCGATAGCGTTGGCGCTCGCCGCACCGGTCCTGGCGCAGGAGAGCGTGACGGCGACGGGGGCGATGGAGCGGCTGGACATCACGAGCTACCAGTACGGCACCCACGCTGTACACGACGAAGCGTCAGGCGCCCTCTACGTGCTGAGCAGCGACGTCGTGGACCTGGACGCCTATACCGGCCAGCGAGTCACCGTCTACAGCACCCTGGTACCCGGATACGAGTACGGCCAGGTCGAGGGTGGACTGCCCCTCGTAGACGTCACCTGGGTCGAGCCGGCGCCTCTCTAGATCGCGGTTAGTCTCCAGGGGCACACCGGCAGACTGTGCGGTAGCGCCGTTCTCCAAGGGGATCTTTACCGCCACTCGCGTCCTCGCCGAAACTCTCGGGCTAGCTCTGCGTAGACGGTGTATTGAGGACCGGGGCAACCCTCGGACGTCAGAAAGGAGGCGCCGGTGCAGACCACTACAACAGTTAGCCGATCCTCTAAAGAAGTGAGTATCGTGGGTCCAAAGATCGGAGCCTTGCTCGGCGCGCTCCTGGTCATGACCGTCCTGTTGATGGGTTGCGGTGGAGACGAAGAAGCGCAAGACACCAGCGGACAGACAACGGAGCAGACCGCGAACACCGAAGAGACGACGGAGGCTACGCAAATGGGAGAAGAGACAACGGGTGGCGGGGGTTCCGGCCGGGAGATCACGCTCAGCATAGAGGGTGATCCGGGCACCGGATTCTCCGGCACGTGCAACGTCGGGGACGAAGAGAACGAGCTCAGCGGGCAGGTCCCCGAGAGCTTCAACTACGACCTGGAAGGCCAACAGCTCGAGTGCGAGATCCGGCAAGAGGGCGCGGGCAGCCTGGAGATCCTCCTCACCGGCCCGGGCGATCGCATCCAGCAGCGGATCAACAACCCGGGGGGCACCATAAGCCTGGTGTACTCGGAGAACGGTGTCTCGTCCTCGACCTCGTCCTCGGGCTCCTCCAACTCCGTGAACCAGGTAGTCTCTAACTCCTCCGGGGGCTCGTCCTCTTCGTCCTCGGTAAGGTCCCGCTAGGAGGAGTAGGCCGGCGCGGGTTTACTGGAGAAGCTTCTTTAGCTCGTCTTCGAGGTAGGCGGCGGTGACCGGGCCTTCGGGCGCGTAGGCGACGGCCTCCTTGCAGAGGTGGTAGAGGGCGAGGGTCCGGGTCGGGGAGAGGCGACGGCTCCCGGCCTGATCCAGGACAAGCCGCATCAGCTCCAGCGCCACCTCCGCGTCCGTCTTGCGCTCCTCCAAGATGCCTCCTCTTGCGTCAGCTCGTCGACTCCGGGGTTCGCCGCCGACCAGCCACCACTCTCGTCTGCCGTGGACCGGCAGTATATAGGGTAGGCGGGGGGCGTTATGGTAAACTCGAAAACGCTTTGATCTCCTGGGACAGATCCTCGCACAACGGGCGCGATGTTCTAGAGGTCGCTCGTGGGTAAGGTCAGGCGAGCCTACACCCGTTGCCCCATGTGCCGGTACATCTTCCGGGCGCCGCGCGCCGGCACCCACGTAACCGTCGGGCGCGAGCCGGATCTCTGCCCCAAGTTCCCGGGCCGTCAGGTTGACGGGGTACGCGTGATCCAGAGCGAAGTAACCATGTGCCCGGCCTGCTCCTTCGCCGCCCGAGAGGACTTTGATGATCTCGACCTCTCCCCCACCGAACGTCACGGCCTCGAAGAACGCCTTAAAGACGATGGCCTCCTGCGCGTCTTCCGCACGAACCCGACGCCCTGGCTCGCTTTCCACGCCGCCGAGGTCTGCGGCCAGGAGCGCGCCGTCCCCGCCCGCGAGCTCGGCGACCTCTGCCTGCGCGCCTCCTGGGTCTGCCGTAAGGAGAAGGAGCGTCCCTTCGAGAGCACCTTCCAGCTGCGCGCCGTCCGCTACTTCCTGCGCGCCCTAGAAGAGGAGGGCCTCCACGGTCGCGAGCTCTCCCTCACCACGTACCTCGTCGGCGAGCTCAACCGCCGCCTCGGCAACCACCGCGAAGCCCTTAACTGGTACGTCAACGCCGGACGCACCATAGAAGGCGACGAAAGCCTCACCTGGCTCGACCGCCTCATCACCCAACAGAGCAAGCTGGCCAAGGAACAAGCCGCTTAGCGGCTTGTTCGCCGTCAGCCGTCAGCTCCTCGAAGACCGACTATCGTGCCCTCGGCCTCTCGATTAGCCGGACGTTCTGGTTACCAGTCGAGCCCCTCTCCCCATTCCTCTGGCCTCTCCGATCCTCACCCCAAGGCTCTTACTGAAAACTAAGCTCGACTTTAGCCATTTGTGAGCGAAAGGGGTAGGGTAAGCTCGTCACCAGTCCGCTAAAAGAGGTGATAAAAGAGGTGATCGAAGTGCATACCCTACC
>JAIVIG010000415.1 GCA_020200675.1 Actinomycetota bacterium | reverse complement strand
GCTCGTCCGAAGAGCTTGGAGCAGGTACCGTTGGGAAGGCCGACCCTCTCGCAGACCATGACCTATTGGCGCAAGCTCTTAGCGTAAGATTTCCCCGGAATCATGTTGTGCCCCTGGCGGCCTCGTTGGCGCTGCCCCCGTTCCCGGCGGACGACACTTCCGCCTCGGCGTCCTCGGCGCATAGCGCGTGGTTAAGGACGGCAGCGGCGCTAGAGCCGGAGGCGGCGGCCAAGGCGACCGACTGGGGCGGGGGGCCGGCGTCCCCGGCCACGTAGACGCCCGGGACGCTCGTCTCTCTCGTCATCGGGTCGGCCTTCACGAGCTCCGCGTCCGGGCCCATCGCCACCATCTCGCAGCCCAGGGCTTCGGCGAAACCGGAGCGCTGGCGCTGGGGCGGCCCGTAGAAGAGCCCTTCGCGTTCCAGGGAGGAGCCGTCCTCGAAGACGACCCTCGAGAGGCCTTCCGAACCGTCGTTCCTGCCCTCCAGGCGCGCGATGCGCTTCTCGTTTACCGGCACGCCCAGGGCGCGAAGCCTTTGCAAGTCTTCCTCCTCCAGCCCCGCGGGACCGTCGGTGAGCAGGACGAGATCTCGGCTCCAGTTGCGGATCAGTAACGTGTGTTCCGTCGCTCTCTCGTCGGAGATAAGGACCGCGAGCGGCCTGTCGCGGACTTCCCAACCGTGGCAGTACGGGCAATGGTAGACGCCCCGGCCCCAGAGTTCTTTGAAGCCCGGCTTCTCGGGCAACTCGTCCACGAGGCCGGTCGCGAGCAGGAGCTTTCGCGCCCTCACGCTCGACCCGTCGTCCAGGTCCATCTCGAAGCCGCCGTCCTCGCCCCTGGCCCCGATGGCCCGTGCGGAGCGCACCTCGACGCTCGGGTAAGGCCCCAACTGCTCTCGGGCTATCCGCAGCAACTCTTTCGGCGGCGTCCCGTCGCGGGATAAGAAGCCGTGGACTCCCGAAGAAGGGGCGTTGCGGGGCTCTCCCGCATCCAGTACCAGCGTCCGCCTCCGCGAGCGACCCAAGATCAGCGCGGCGCTCAAGCCAGCCGAACCCCCACCGACCACCACGACGTCGTAATCAGGGAAATCGTACCTCAGGGAAATCGTACCTATCTGTCTGCTGCACCTTCCGCTCCTTCCTCCAAAGATTGCAGTTCCTTCCGTACCCCGTCCCCGGACTACGCGCGCGGCGCGGTCGCACGGTAGTACGCGACGCGTCCCAAGGCCCTCGTGACCCGGTGGGCGACCTCCGCGGGATCGGCGAACCCGGCCTCGCGCATGAGCGCCGCAACGCGGTCCCCGGAGTCGCCGTGCGGGCGCCAGTTTCGGTGGGACCGATGGGTCGCGACGCCGCCAGAGGTCGCCGTCGCTTCCCCGTAGTCGAGCAGGTGCAGGGAGCCGCCGGGCTTGAGCACGCGCCGTGCCTCGCGCAGCGCCTCCCCTTTCTCGTCCGGCCCGAGGTGGTGGAACATGAAGGCCGAGAGCACCCGGTCGAACGAGGCGTCCGGGTACGGGAGATCCTCCGCGAACCCACGATCCAGTCGAACGGGCAGCGCTTTGCGCCCGGCTTTTCGCCTGGCACGGGCGAGCGCCTTCGGGTCGGGGTCGAGCCCGACGACCTCCGCGTCTGGATGGAGGCGTTTGGCGAGGAGCGCCAGGTTGCCGGTGCCGCACCCGATCTCCAGAACCCTATGACCCGGCCGGATCCCCGCCTGATCGACCAGCGGCCGGTTGACCGAAGCCATGCCCAGCAACTTATGGAGAGGATCGTAAAGTGGCAGCAGCCGGTCGTGCCCCATGCAGGGGACGTAGCCCTTTCCGTGCCCTTCCGTCGCACCCATGCCTATCCTTTCTCTCACGCCTATAGAATGATGTTTCGCTACGAAACCAGTATCGTATGCTGATCTGATGCGGCAAAGGGCGGATGTTCGGGTTTTATGGAACGATTTTCGGTTTATCATGAGCGGGCGTACGCCAGCAATACCGCGCGAGTGCCTCGGCGGGCTCGGACGGTAGTCGAGGACGGATACGGGAAGGATCGGCATGGGTAGGATGAGGAGGCTGGATAAGAAGGGGGAAGGACCGCCGGTCTACACCTACGAGGCAGTGCCCGGGGTGCCTCCCGTGGGTGTTATGATTATGAGGTTCCCCGGCCAGGAGCCTCGCCCGGGCGGGCCGCCGGCGGGGCACGCTCACTCCCACGACTTCCTCGTGCTCGTCTACTTCGAGAGGGGCGGCGGCTCGGTGCAGTGGGGAGGACGGGAGTGGCCGGTGAAGGCGGGGGACGCGTACGTGATCGCCCCCGGCGAGGTGGTGGGGGTGGGCGACTACACGGGCGGCCTGGTAGGGGCGGAGGGCTGGTCCGTCTTCTTCCCGGCCGAGGTCCTCGGGTCGCAGGCGCCCGCCCTCCTTCTTGTGGAGGTGTCGCGGCTGGCGGCTGACGTGGTGGGGGATCTCAGGCTCAAGGACGAGCCCCTGCTCGCCGAGGTCTTTGGCTTCATCGAGGAGCGCTACCGCGATCGGATCTCGCTCAAGGACGTGGCAAGGGCGGTGGGCCTGACGCCGGGGCACCTCACCACGGTAGTCGGGCGCAAGACGGGAAGGACGATCGGGGAGTGGATCGCCGAGCGTCGCATGGCCGAGGCGCGTCGCCTGCTGGTCGAGACGGACCTGGCGGTGGAGGAGGTCGGGCGAAGGGTAGGCTACGTTGGTGCGGGGTATTTCGCGAGGCACTTCAGGCGCGCCCACGGTGTCACCCCGCTCGGCTGGCGCCGCGCCGGCCGCCCGTAGCCGGAGGTTCTCGGTTAGAGGCCGGCTTGCGCCCGCTAGCGGCCTCACCTGGCGCCGGGACCGCCGGGGCCGGATGATCCGAAGATCTATCCGACAGCGTCGGTCGTGCTGTGGGTCCAGAAGTTGTGGCGGGCTTTCTACAGGGCATGGCTGGCCCTCAGTTGGATTGGAAACTCAGGCCCGGGAGACCCGCGAAAGCAGGGAGAGGAACTAACGTGAGAAACATAGACGAAGCGGCGATACTGTGACTGGGGCCACCGAAGGGCAACCGGGTAGTCGGGCGAAAGCCCGTGGCGTCTCGGGTGCCGACCGGTGGCGCGAGGGGATGGCTGAAAACAACCTGTACTTTGAAACAACGACAAAGGTTATGCGTATCTCCAAGAGGCAGGCCCGGTGTAGATAGTAAAGGAAGGTAGCCGTGTCCAGGATCCTGGTGTTCAACGTCCCGGCGCACGGACACGTCAACCCGACGCTGCCCGTCGTGCGCGAGCTGGTCTCCCGCGGCGAGCAGGTCGCCTACTACCTGACCGATGAGTTCGAGTCACAGATCCGGCACACAGGCGCCGAATTCCGCCGCATCGAGGATATGCAACCGGGTTCCGGTCCCCCTCCCGGCGTGACCGCCATGGGGCAGAGAGATCCCGAGAGGGTGCGGCAGATGATGGCCGCGTTCTTCCCGCGGATGATGGTGACCTGCTCCCCGGAAACTGATCCGTCTACTATGAGAGTCCGAAGGCCCGAGATGGACAGGAGAAGGAGGACTCTCGATGAAGAAGAGACACACCCCAGAGCAGATCGTCCGCAAGCTGCGCCAGGCGGAGGCAAGGCTAGCCGCTGGAGCCACGGTCTCGGAGGTGACCAGGGAACTCGGCATAAGCGAAGCTACCTTCCATCGTTGGAGAAACCAGTACGGTGCGATGAGCACCAGCGAAGCGAAGCGCCTCAAGGAGCTGGAGAAGGAAAACGCCCGTCTCAAGAAGCTGCTTGCCGAAAAGGAGTTGGACATCGACCTTCTCAAGGAGGTGAGTCAGGGAAATTTCTGAGCCCGATCCGGAGGAGGAAGGCGGTTATGCACCTACAGAAAACCTTCGAGGTCTCCGAGCGTCGGGCTTGCAGAGTACTGGAGCAACCGCGTTCCAGCCAACGTTACGTCTCTAAGAAGATCGGCAAAGACGCGGCTCTGGTGCAGAGAATGGTCGCTTTCTCCCGGCAGAACCCGCGCTACGGCTACCGTCGGGTGTGGGCTCTGCTGGGCAGAGAGGGCTGGGAGGTGAACAAGAAGCGTGTTCAGAGGCTGTGGAGAGAGGCAGGGCTCAAGGTTCCGGCCAAGGAGCGTAAGCGAAGGCGTTTGGGGATCTCCGAGAATAGCTGTACGAGGAGACGCGCCGAGTACATCGACCACGTCTGGTCCTACGACTTCGCGATGGACGCTACGGAGGACACCCGGAGGTTGAAGGTGATGCCGATAGTAGACGAGTACAGCCGGGAGTGCCTGGCTCTAGAGACCGAGCGCTCGATCACTGCCGAGGACGTGGTAGAGACTTTGGATCGGCTCTTTACTGAGCGAGGCGAGCCAGCTTACATCCGCTCGGACAATGGCCCTGAATTCATAGCTGCGGCAATAAAGCATTGGCTGGCGGCTTCCGGGGTCCAGACCCTCTACATAGAGCCAGGTGCTCCGTGGCAGAACGCTTACTCAGAGACCTTCATCAGCCGGCTACGAGACGAGCTACTGAACAGGGAGGTGTTTGCCAATCTGAAGGAGGCGCAGGTCTTGGCCGGTGACTACCGCGAGCATTACAACCACCACAGGCCGCACGGGGCGTTGGGCTACTTGACCCCTATGGAGTTCGCGGAGCTGGAAAAGCTCTCAGGCCAGAGTTCTGGCCCGAGAGGAAGAGTTGAGGAGTTAGAATCCGTACCCAAGCTCTCATCGTGACTGGTACAGAGAATGGGGTCCGGTCACTCAGAGTTTCCGAGAAGACCTAAGCTCTCGGCAGCTCGTTGAATATACATCAGCTTTCCCTGCTAGTTGTCTCAGATCCCCACCTTCATTACCATTCGCACAAGCAGGTATGTCCCTAGGAGGAGGAAGCGCGAGGCCCTATATGAACGACACTTCACCTGATCTCATTCTCCAGACCGCTGCCGGTTTCATGATGAGCAAGCATTTGTTCGCTGCAAACGAGCTAGGTTTGTTCGAGAAACTAGCTGATCAGCCACTCACCCTAGACGAATTAGCTAAAGACCTCAGTATCCCTTCTCGTACGGCACGCATCACCGCCGATGCGATGGTGGCACTAGGGTTCCTGGAAAAGCAGGATGATCGCTATAGAAATAGTTCGGTGTCTCAGACCTTTCTGAGCGGCAAGACTCCTGCCGATCTACGTCCCTTCTTGCGCTTCTGGAACCATATCAGCTACCCACAATGGCTTCATTTGGAAGAAGCCCTTCGCACAAATCGTGCTGTGAGGGGCGACGTCGACCTCGACCCTGACCAGCAGCGAATCTTCTCTGAAGGCGTCGCGGCCATTCAAGCCGGACCGGCGCACGCGCTGCCAGAAAAGTACGACTTCAGCCGCCACCGAAAGGTGCTGGATCTCGGCGGAGGAGTCGGAGAATACCTCATGCCTATTCTGGATCGCTATCCACAATTGGAAGGCACGCTTTTCGAGTTGCCGTCGGTCACCGAGGTCGCAAAAGACGCTTTAGCTGCCAACCCGGTTGGCTCTCGCATCAATATCGTCGCGGGCGATCTTTTCGAAGATGCCATTCCCGAAGATCACGACGCCCTAATCCTCGCCAACGTTGTGCACTATTTCGACTATGCGCGAAACCTGGAGTTGCTCAGACGCATCCGCGAGCGTGTCTTGGCCGGTGCACGGGTGCTACTCGTCGATTTCTGGACCAACCCGCAGCACACCGAGCCGCTCTTTGCCGCCCTGATGGCGGGCGAGTTTCTCACAAGCGTAGGGGGCGACGTCTTCAGCGAAGAGGAAGCGAAGGGATGGTTTAGAGAAACTGGGTGGGAGTACGTGCAGACGATCCCTCTGGAAGGCCCGATCAGCCTGGTTGTGGGAAAAGCCATCTGATCACAGCTTCCATTTAACAGCTCGCTCTCTGTGCCCTCTTCTCCTTCTGAGCTGCCGAGAACAACTGCTCTCGGCAGCTCGGTGAATAGAGGCAACCTAACTCTCAGGGGGTAGGCGTACGCTCCCCAGCATATATGGTGTATAGGG
>JAIVIG010000414.1 GCA_020200675.1 Actinomycetota bacterium | reverse complement strand
CCCGCGACGGTAGCGGAGAGATACGGCTATCTTCTAGTCGGTAGGCGCGACAGGTGAGGGCGTAGTGAGAATCGGGCGGCGGAGGATCTATGTCTCGGCCGTTTAGGAGTATGGTGGGAGAGCCAATGAAACGTAGCTGTCGCGCTTGCTCCTCGCTCTCGACCTCGACGACCTCGACATCGGTATCGATGCCCTCCTCAACCAACACCTCGCGTAGACGTTCGAGCGCCAGCTCGTGAGATGGGCAGTCTTCATAGAACAGGAAACTGACGTGCATCAAAAACCGCTTCAGGTTTGCCTACTACTCCCTATAAGTGTCCTCTCTCATATAACACAATCATGGTTAAGAGACGGATTTGGAGGTTACCTATTTTCAAACTGCCGATCAATCCGATCATTACCTCTGCAGGGCTACTATTAGGCTTAGATAGGCCTCTTTGGTGATCGGCAAGCAACCGATCACCATTCTACTTCTACCGATCACCGGCTTCGTCCAGGAATGATCGGCGGCATTCTCCTAGTGATCGGTAAACTACCGATCATGTATTTGGCGTAGGTATGAGGTTTCCGGCTCTTTTGACAGGCTGATCGGCATAATCGGCGGATTCGGGGGGGTGTTCTTCAGGTCCAGCCGTTCTGCTGGAGGTGATGGAGTGGGGGAGTGGACATGGGACAGCGGAGGGGGAGCACCGACGCCGCCAGATGTGAGGACGGGGTAGAACCTCCTGGTCGATGGGAGGTGGGGACAGTGCCTGTGGCCGGTATTAGCCGTCGCCGAGGTTGCAGGTGTAGCGTGAGCTAAAGGCCGAGGCCCAGGGGCAGAGAGAGCTTCTGCATTAGAGGTTTAGCCATCCAGGTTACCCGAGATCCTGATCGCTGTTGATCACCCATAGGGTAGTTATTCATTCCGGCCAAACTCCTTTTCTATATGGCCGGAATAGAATTCGAGGTTTTGTGCCGAGGCCTCAAGAATCAGAAGTAGCTCGACCTCGGGTCCGGAAGAGGTCTCTTCCTGGAGATAGTGCTGGCCGGATAGAGTATCCGGGTATACCCCGGCACCTCCTGCTTCGATATCATCACCATCCTCATCTCTAATATAGGGATGTGAGGATGGTGATGATAGGTTTTCGGGGTATATGTGCTCGACGGAGCAGGGAAGGGTGCTACCTCGGTCTTTCCGAAGCACTCTTCACAGGCAGCAATTTATTCTGGCCAAACTCCTCTCCTATATGACCGGAATAGAATTCTGGATGGGAGCACCATCCAGGCACCTTTACGGTCCCCGGCTTGGGAAGCTAGACGGGCGGGACTACGACCCTTCCCAAAACTACGTCTGCGACCGGCCGGAGGATCGATGAGGTCAAATGCATGTAAACAGACTCTCCACTACAACGCCCACAGAGGTGGAGGTGGAGGTGGGGATCATGCTAGCCGGCCCGATCATACGAGGGTGATTCGGCATCTCCCTCTTCGGTAGGCGTTGTGTCGGTGTTCTCGACTTTAAACTTCTTCCTCTGGATCGTCGGTAAAGTCAGTTTGCCGCTGAGAACTGCTCGGGTCTCGGGTATCCTTTCTTTAGCGTGATCGAGCTCTCCTACGAATCAGGTACCCTACTGGCGAGCGGCGGCATGCCTCCGGAACCCTTCGTCTGGGATAAACGCACCGAGCAGTGGCGCGCTCCCGCGGGTGCCTACCGTGAGATTTCGCTGAAGCTGCGCGGCTCGGACACACCTTACACAGACCGCGCCGCCTCCTTCGAGAAGCTCTCTCTGGAGTCTCGGGTGGCGATGGAGTCCCGACCATACCAGAGGGAGGCTCTGAACGCCTGGCGCCGGGAAGAGCTGCGGGGCGTAGTGGTGCTGCCCACCGGAGCCGGGAAGACCGCCATTGCGGTGAAGGCGATCGAGCGGACGGGAAGAAGCACGCTGGTTGTGGTGCCCACCCTCGCCCTCTTGAAGCAGTGGTACTCGATCTTGTCCAATTCCTTTGGCGTATCGGTTACGGTCGGGCTTCTGGGCGGAGGCTATCACGAGGTAACCCCGCTCACGGTGACGACCTATGACTCGGCGTACATCCACGCCGAGCGCTACGGGGACCGCTTCACGCTCGTAGTCTACGACGAGGTGCATCATTTGCCAGCGGAGAAGTACGCCATGATCCCAAAGATGCTACTCGCTCCCTACTCTCTGGGCCTCACCGCGACCCCAGAGCGACCGGACGGTGGGCACGAGCACTTGCCCCATCTCGTCGGCCCCGTAGTCTATAGTCGTTCGCCGGAGGATCTGGCCGGCACCTACCTTGCGCCTTACGAGACGGTCCGCATCCCTGTCGAGCTCACCGCAGCCGAGCGGGTCGAGTACGCCGAGGCCGACGCCGTGTACCGAAACTTCCTGCAGAAGCACCGGCTTTCGATACGCTCTCCGGAGGATTGGCAGCGGTTCATCATGGTGGCGGCCACAAGCCACGAGGGGGGACGAGAGGTACTCTTGGCGGCTCGGCGGAGGCGTGAGATCCGAGCTTCAGCCGAGCGTAAAGGCGCGACGCTGGAGAGCCTTCTCAAGAGACACTGGGAGGACCGGACCATCGTGTTCACCAAGAGCGTCGAGGAGGTTTATGCGCTCTCGGAGAGGTTCCTCGTACCCGGCATCACCTACGAGACGCCAGCCCGGGAGCGTAAAGAGATACTGGACCGCTTCCGGATCGGACGCTACAGGGCCATTATCGCCTCGGACGTTTTGAACGAGGGTGTGGACGTGCCAGAGGCGAACATCGCCGTGATCCTGGCCGGAAGCGCTTCCCGCCGGGAGTATGTCCAACGCCTCGGTCGCGTACTCCGCCCGCGCGAGGGTAAGAGAGCCATCCTATACGAGCTCGTCACCGAGGGAACTGGCGAGGCAGCTGCCTCGCGCCGCCGCCGGGAGCCCATCGCAGGAGCATACTCCTAGTGCTCGGTGGAGAGCATGTTATAGTCCGACTCTTCTGCGGGAGGCGCTTCCCCGTCGCGGGCTTCCCCATCCTGGCAGGTCCAGGGGCAGAGAGAGCTTCTGCATTAGAGGTTTTGGTCTAGGCTCCCGAAATCGTGATCGCTGTTGATCGCCCACAAGGTAGTTATTCATTCCGGCCAAACTCCTTTCCCATATGGCCGGAATAGAATTCGAGTTTTTCATTACCCCAGAATCCGTCGCACATAACCCGGCGTGGTCAACGGCGATCAGGCGAGTAGAATCAACCCGGTAATCGACGTGTGGGGAGGTCTCTTCTTCTTGAGCCAGATAGCGGTACTCGATCCCCTGGTAGCCCAGCAGGTCGCCGCCGGAGAGGTCGTCGACCGTCCCGCCTCGGTGGTGAAGGAGCTCTTAGAGAACGCCCTGGACGCCGGTGCCACGCGAGTAGAGGTGGAGATAGCCGACGGTGGCCGCGAGCGTATGGTGGTCAGGGACAACGGCTCGGGGATGAGCGAAGAAGA
Organism: Actinomycetota bacterium; assembly: GCA_020200675.1. Lineage (GTDB taxonomy): Bacteria > Actinomycetota > Rubrobacteria > Rubrobacterales > Rubrobacteraceae > Rubrobacter_F. The sequence goes on along the minus strand of JAIVIG010000414.1, from coordinate 163 downwards.
CGCCAAGATGAGCGTCTTAAGCCATGCAACCAGCAAGATTCGCACGGCCAGCGACATAGAGTCTGTCATGACCATGGGTTTTCGTGGGGAGGCGTTGCCCTCCATAGCCAGTGTCTCGGCCTTCTCTCTGACCACCTCGACCGGCGAAGGCGCTGGTATCAAC
>JAIVIG010000413.1 GCA_020200675.1 Actinomycetota bacterium | reverse complement strand
TACGCCAGCTGCTTACCAAGGTACGCCTGCACCTAGCTTCGGGGCATCCCGGCCAACGTCTATGGAACGCCCTCTCGTCGGCAGGCCAAAAACACGCTCGTGAATAATCCAGGCTAGAGCACCGTGGCAACCGCCAGGCCGAGGGGACGCCCCTACGGAAAGGCCATCACGGCCACCCAACGCGCCGCAACAAAGCTGCACTCGTTCGTCTACCGCGCCACGGACGGCAGGGTAGGCGGACGTATCGCCGGCGGACCCGTACTGCTCCTCACCACCACCGGGCGCAAGAGCGGCAGGGAGCGAACCGTCCCACTCCTCTACTTGAGAGATGGTGAGGACATGGTCGTGGTCGGCTCCAACGGCGGCACGGCTACCTCTCCGGCCTGGTGGCTCAACCTCACGGCCAATCCCGAGGCGACGGTCGAGGTCGGGGGCCGCAAGGTGCGCGTTCGGGCGGAGGAGGCGGGTTCCGAGGAGAAGGAGCGTCTCTGGCCGAAGCTCGTGGAGATGTACGGCGCCTACGAAGACTACCGGCGCCGGACGGACCGCGAGATCCCGGTGGTCTTTCTGCACCCCGTAAACGGTTGATGCCTGCACGGTCCGAGGCGAAAGGGCGGCGCTGGTCGAAAATACCTGGCAGGAGAGCACGATACCGTGCGGGGCGGCGCCGCAACTAGCGAGTGCGTGTTGCGTATGTCATAGTAGCGTTACGATGTGTTTCGGCTCTGGAGGCATCCTGTGAAGAGCGGCGTGGTACGGGTGGTGGGTGTTGTGGCGGTCGCCGCGTTCGTTCTCGTGCTCGTCGGGTGTGGGGGATCCGGCACGCCGGACACCGAGGGGCAGACGCTCGCGCAAGCTCAGCAGACCTTGCGCGACGCCGGGGTACCGGACGGCAATATTACCGTGACGGGCGAGTCGGGCGACCCGAACGAACTCATCGTCTGCGACCACGACCCGGACGGTGTCGCGCCGTCGCAGCCGGTGACGCTGGAGGTTGCCCAGAACTGCCAGCAGGAGGATGACTCCGACAGGAAGCGAAAGAAAAGGAAGCGCAGGTAGGCGAGTATTCGATTTTCTCCTGGTGCTCGCCGGTGAGGCAGTAGATGGAAGCAGGGACGCACATGCAAGCAAGCACGCAGGAATCGGGTATCTACCACCGGGCGCGCAACACGCACGTGTTACCGGGGATGAGCGAGAAACAGGCCAGGCAGGCGCGCATGCTCGATGCGCCGACCGTCGTCGTGGTGCTGCTCGTTATCCCCGCGCTGATCCTCCACTTCTCCGAGATTGGCGGGTGGCTCGCCACCCTGAGCAACGTCCTCAACTGGCTTATCTACGGCTGGTTCGCCTTCGAGTTCCTGGTCATGCTCTACCTGGCCCCGAGCGACCGGGAGTACTTCAGGCACAACAAGCTCGACCTCTTCGTGCTGCTGACGACCATCCCCATCCTGCCTCCCCCGTTCCAGGCACTGTGGGTGCTGCGGCTCTTGCGGCTTATCGACGTGCTGCCGGTGATCCTGGGACGTTTCGGCTCCATCACCCTGCTCCCCTACGCCATCGTCCTGGCGTTCATCGCGGTCTTCGGCGGCGGCGTAGCCTTCGCCAACTTCGAAGACATCAGCATCTTCAACGGGATATATTGGGCCAACACCACCGTCAACACCGTCGGTTACGGGGATGTCTCGGCCCAGACGGATGCGGGCAAGCTCCTCTCGATGGTCCTGCAATGGACGGGGAACGTGGTCCTCGCGCTCCTCATCGGCGGCGTGGCCGCCGCGGCGCAACGTGCGCTGCTCGGGTCTCAGGCGGCGGAGATCCAACGGGACCTAGACGAGGTCGAAGAGGACGTCGAGGAGGTCGCGGAAGATGTTGGAGACATCGAAGAAGACGTCGAGAAGCTCCTCAACAGCTCCCGAAGATTATCCGAGACGGACAGGGTTATACTCAGGGAACTGCGGAGCATAAAGCGACGCCTCGACGAGGCGCGCCCGGAGGGTTGAACGGATGATGAGGCTAAACGAGAGTCGCGCCAGGCCCATAACGGCGGTCTCGCTGGCCGTAACCCTCGCGTTGCTCGTTGCGATAGTGCTTTCGAGTGATGCGGAGGCGCAGAGGGGTGGCGGCGGGCGAGGCGGCGGGGGAGGGGGAAAGCCCTCGGCCCCGAGCAAGTCCTCGTCCGGGAGCGGTAGCTCCGCCAGTAAGGCCGGTGATAAGGGCCTGCCGCAGGGGGTGGCCAACCCCAAGAGCCCCTACTACAACAGCCCCAACTACGGCATCCGGCACGGCGCCTTCTCGAACTTTTTCCTCTGGGCCTGGATCTTCCACGACTTCGACGACGACGAGTACGAAGAAGAGTACGTAGAGTCGAACTACGGCTTCGGGGGCTGGGCGATTTTGGGTGTCGCCGCAGTCGGGACATTCCTCCTGATCCGGTTCGTCCGAAGACGCTCCGGAGTATAACGATCTCCCGGACGTGTACCGTCCCTTCGCCGTCATTTGGTAAACTCCGGATGAACGGAGAGGTGTCCGAGTTGGCCGAAGGAGCGCGACTGGAAATCGCGTAGGCGGTGTTAAGCCGTCTCGTGGGTTCGAATCCCACCCTCTCCGCTTCTTTCTTTCGGTTTGCAGGAGAAACGCCGGGGAACTTAGAGGAGAATAGGAAGGCCCCAGATCTATCTGGGGCCTCATTTACTGCAACCGTACTGCAACCCGATCAGCCCAAGGTCTCGTCCATCGCCCCTGCGGTCGCATCCCCCATACCGGGTAGAACGTGGGAATAGGTGTCCAATGTTATCGAAATAGTGGCGTGACCTAGTAATTCCTGCACGAACTTGGCGTGTACGCCCTTGCTGAGTAACAAGGTTGCGCACGTATGCCTCAGGTCGTGGAAGCGGATGTCCGGAAGACCCGCCTTTGGAAGCAAGGGCTTGAAGGAGCGGGTAACAAGCTCTTGGCGTCCAAGGGGGGTGCCGACTCGGGTTGTGAACACCAGCCCACTATCTTCCCACAGCCCCGCAAGATTTGTCCTCTCCTCAAGCTGGACGTTACGGTGCTTGCTCAGGGATCCCTTCGTGACCTCCGGGAGCTTAATGGACCGCCTCCCCTTGGCGGTCTTCGGCGGGCTAAAGGTGACTCCTTTTCCTGTCCGCGTAGATAGCGTACGTCGGACCTGTACTGTCCCTGTCTCAAGGTCTACGTCTTTCCATTTCAAGCCAAGAAGCTCTCCTTGCCTCATCCCCGTGGTTACGGCCAGAACGTACAGGGTTTCCAGCCTATCTCCTTCGACCGCCTCCAGCAGGGTTCGTGCCTGCTCAGGGGAGAGTGGCCTTATCTCCTTCTTCTCCGGCTGAGGAGCCTTCACCGCCTCCGTTACATTGCGCGGGATGAGCCCGTCGGCCACAGCCTGCTTCAGGGCTTTGTGCAGGGTTACATGAACGAGCTGCACCATGCGGGGGGCGAGCCCCGCTTCTAGCCTCTCCTTATAGAGTCCCCGCACGTGACTTACCGTTAATACCAAGTCCGGATAGATAGCCTTGCTTTTCATGCCGCTTCCGGCCACCAGTGGTAGCGCGTATACGAACGGATGACCTCGGGCTGCTTGCCCAAAGCCACGCATCGCTCCACCAGCGCC
>JAIVIG010000159.1 GCA_020200675.1 Actinomycetota bacterium | reverse complement strand
GGGGCTCGGCGCCGGGAACCGTCCCACCCCACCGCTCGCGGACGAAAGAGGCCAGATCGTAGGGATAAGCGTAACCCATAGCAGCCCTCGAAAGCTTCATGATCCCGGCCGGAGAGCGTAGCCAACTCGCCGAGCCGCGACCCGGCTTCCATTCGACTTCGGCGTTTCGGGTTTCATTCTCTGCGCCATCACGTCTTTAACTAACCGCGGGGCCGAGGCGGAGGATACGGTCGTCCTCGGGGACAGGGTTGCCGCGACCGTCGCGGTTGCTCGTGAGGATCCACAGGGAACCGTCGGGGGCCTGGGTGACGTGCCTGAGGCGGCCGGCCTCGCCCCGCAGGAACTCCTCCTGGGCCACGACGGCGCCGCTCTCGTCCAGGTCGAGCCGGTAGAGGCGCTGGCCGCGCAGGGCCGCCATAAAGAAGTCGCCCTCCCACTGCGGGATCGCACCGCCCTTGAGTATCTCCACGCCGCTCGGAGAGGCCTCGTCCGTGGTCCACGTGGAGATGGGGTCTATGTAGTAGGGGCCGCCGCCCTCGCCCTCGACCTCGGGCCAGCCGTAGTTCCCCCCGGGCTCGATTATGTTGACCTCATCGTAGCGATTCTGGCCGAACTCGCTCGCGTAGAGACGGCCGTTCGCGTCCCACGCCAGGCCCTGCACGTTGCGGTGGCCGTAGGAGTAGACGGGGCTGCCGGAGAACGGGTTGTCGGAGGGCACGTTGCCATCGGGCGTGATGCGCAGAATCTTACCGCCCAGGGAGTTCAGGTCCTGGGAGTTCGAGGTGACACCCGCATCGCCCGTACCCACGTACAGGTAGCCGTCGGGGCCGAAAGCGATACGGCCACCGTTGTGGTAGGTCAGGACGGGAATGCCGGTCAGGACGGGCTCGGGTGCCTCGCCTTCTCTCATACGGGCCACGCGGTTGTCCTCGTCCGTCGTGTAGTAGACGTAGACGTTCCCATCGCTCTCGTAATTGGGCGAGAGCGCCAGCCCCAGAAGGCCACCCTCCCCCGTGCCGTTCTCGGGTAGCCTCTGGATCTCCTCGACGTTGCCCGAAGAATCCACCGAAAGGAGGCGAGAGCTGTCACGCTCGGTGACGAGCGCCTCGCCGTCCGGAGTGAACACGAGGCCCCAGGGCGCCTCGAGACCGGTGGCCACGACGCTCGTCTCGACCTGAACCGGTCCGGCGTTGGCCGTGGTGCTCTCGGGTTCCGGGGTCCCCGTATCCTCGGCGGGAGGCGTACCGTTCTGGGTTGGCTCGGTCTGCGAACCGCTGCCGCCCGGGTCCTCTGGTTCGTCCGAAGATCCCTGTTCCGCGCTACTGCCTCCACCGCACCCCACGGAGAGAGCCACGACGGCAAGGAGTACGGCGACGGAGAAGGCCGGAAGACGCCCGGTTACGGCTTTCGAGTCGGTTACCGGCTGGACTGCGCTGTTCGGATTTCCGAGCGGCAATATACCCCCAAGCGGCTGGAGCTACTCGTAAGACCCCTCGATTATAGCCGGGTGTCCAGCCGATCTAAGTAGCGCCTCTTACGACGGGCGGTAGCGCCGGCCGTGATCTAGAATCAACCCTTTGACGTTCGTCGATCGGAGGTTGGTGGCAAAGCACGGAGCAGAAGCCGGCGGCTCGTCGGTAAAGGAGCGGCTAGACGGTCTGCGGCCGCTTCTCGGCGCCGTGTTTCTGGGCGCCTACGCGGCCACGCCCTTCGCGCCCGGCTCCCTGGCCACGGCCGTCTTTCTGGGGACGGGGGGGTTGCTGCTCGCGGTCTCCGTGCCTTGGACGAGCACGTTCCACAAGGCGCTGGCGCTCGCGGCGTCTCTCGCGTTCGGGGCGACGGTCCTCTCGGGGCGGTTCGACGCGGGGACGTTCTTCGAGGGGCTGCCCATCTACTTCAACATAATCGCGGTGCTCCTGGTCTTGAGCGTCGCCGGGTATCCCATCCGGGCGGAGAGCTTTACGGCCCAGATCCGGGCGCTCCTCTCGGCGGCGACGAGGAGAGGCGTGGGCGCGAGAGCGACGTCCGGGGCTCTTGGGCACCTGCTCGGGGCGGTCCTCGACGTCGGTTCGTTAGTGCTGATAGACGTGATCCTGCGCCGCGCCGCGCCCCACGAGCGCGTCGAAGCCCTGACGTGGGCAGGCCGGACCTTCTCGTTCGCCCCCCTCTGGACGAACCTGAACGTGTTTACGGCGACCACGATAGTTTTGACCGGCGTTTCCTACGCGGGCCTACTCGCGGTCTCGCTCCCGTTCGTGCTGGTCGGGCTCGCCGTCACGCTCTTCTTCGCCTGGAGGGAGAAGAGCGAGGTCGAAGACGAGCCGGAGACGCCACTGGACCGCGGTGCGGCCGCGGTGCTCCTCTACCCCGTGCTGCTGGTCGCGGCGGTCGCGCTCGTTAACGTGCTCGTGCCCCGGCTCTCGCTGACCGCCACGATCTCGCTGACGGTAGCGGCCATAGTAATCCTCATCGCGGGGCTGGCGGCCGCGATGCTGCGCCAGTCCTCTCCCCTGCGCAGGCTCGGCGCCGAGACGCGGGACTCGCTGGCCGAGTCCCACGCCGAGTTCGCTCTCTTCGGTTCGGCGGGCGTTCTCGTGGTCTCGCTCGAAGCCCTGGGCGCCCTCGAGCCGGTCGGCGAGCTGTTCGCCGCTCTACCCGCTGCCCTCGTAGCGCCGGCGCTGGCACTCACGGTGGGGCTGGGATGGCTAGCCGGCATACACGTGATCCCGATGGTCCTCTTGATAAACACCGCGTTCCCTCTCGATAGTAGTCCTGCCCCGGCGCTGTGGGCGATAGCGATCCTGCTCGGCGCCCAGGTCACCATGCTACTAACCCCCTTCTCCAACAACGTTACGATGCTCGCCCGCCTCACCGGCCTGCACCCCATAGAGATTGGACCAAAGAGGAACTGGAAGTTCGGCCTCGCCCTGGCGCTGGCCGTCACGGCGTACCTGGCGCTCCTGACCTTCCTGCTCCTGTAGAAGCAACCGGGCTATAGTCACCGGCTCGTCGGACAACCGGAGTCCCCTCGCGTTCGGGCTTCACGTAACTTGATATTGTCGACTTCGATGACGACGCTGCCGCCATCCATGACGCTCTTCTGTAGAGGTTACCTACGCGCTCGGGACAAGCACGTACAGGGCGATGGCGAGGTAGTGGCAGACGCTCCCGGCGACGACGAAGAGGTGCCAGACGGCGTGGGAGTACGGGACGCGGTCCGAGCGGTAGAAGAATATTCCGGCGGTGTAGAGCAGCCCGCCCGCTCCGAGTAGCACGAGCGCACCCGGCGAGAGGAGAACGAACATGGGCTTCGCGGCCACGATGCACAGCCAGCCCATGAGCACGTAGGCTACGGTCGAGAGTACAGCGAAGCGTCCCGTAGCCAGGACCTTGAAGACTATCCCGGCGGCCGCGAGGCCCCAAGCGAGGCCGAAGAGCGCCCAGCCCCACCCTCCACGTAGGCCGACCAGCGTTACCGGGGTATAGGTTCCGGCTATGAGCAGGTAGATCGCGCAGTAGTTGGAGTGAACCCCTGTCACCGGACAACTCCGTTAGTCAACTTCTCCATGAATCGGATGTAGAGTTCGATCCGGATGAAGGAGAAGAGATTGAGGAGAAACCACACCAGAGAGTTCAAGTTAG
>JAIVIG010000158.1:1073-10019 GCA_020200675.1 Actinomycetota bacterium | reverse complement strand
CAAGTGAGCTAATTGGCCGGGGCTACAAAGCCCCGGCTCCAGTTTAGTAAGCGAGAGACAGGAGGATCCCATGAACACCAAGCCCATGAACGCTGATGACCATCGTGCATTGGATCCAGTTCTTCCACGGATGGCAGCCATTTTCGGGTTAGCGGCGTCCGCTCTGATTATCTTGGCCGTCGTATTCGTCTCCCAAATCAACCTCAGTTCAGATGACCTCGCACGATCTGCGCAAGATGTGGCGCACCACCGGTTCGCCGCGGGGGCGAGCGCCTGGCTATTTGCCCTAGCCCTCATCGGGTTCGTGCCGTTCTTTCTCGGCTTGGCTGCGACGCTCGGCCAGCGTGGGCCGGGGCTGGGCTGGATCGGAGCGGCGTTGCTGATCGCTTTCGCCGTCATGAATGCCCCGGCCAACTTGGCCCCGTTCGTCGTCGCTCATCATCTGGCGGCCGGCGTTAATGCGGGGGACCCGGTGGCTCAGGCGGTCGCCGAGGGTATGCTCGGCTTGTTCCTGGTCGTGGACAAGATGGCACATGTCGTCTTCGGGATCGGTGCCCTGCTGACTGCGAGGGCCATGGCGGCCGATGGCCGGTTCCCGAGATGGCTACCTCCGGTCGCCGCCATCGCTGGCATCTTGATGATCCTCTTCGCACTGGCGCTGGCGGTCCCTGCCCTCGAGTTGGCCATTATGCTTGGTTCGGCGTTCACCCTCCTGTGGATCATCGGTTCGAGCCTGTGGCTGCTCGGCTTGATGCGAGCGGTTGCGCCGGCCGGCCGGTGATCACGGCGGATCGGAACTGGGCAGCCGTCGACGTGGGCCGTGACCGTCCGCCTGATCCGGCCGTAGGCGGCTGGGCACCACGGGTGTACGGCGGTGTCCGGCGTGTTGGACTCGAACGAGTCCGGCGCGGCTGTCGCCGAGCTGCCTATGCATCGCGTGGCTGCGCTGCTGGCGGCGATCGACCGAACCCGGGTGCCGGACCTGCCGGCGCGCCTCATCGCGGCCACGGCCTGGGTCGACGGGTGCCCTCGACCACAGCCCAGCTTTCCCCAAGAACGGGTAGCCGGTAGGATAGAGAAGAAACGGAACAGGGCGAACCGGGAGGCGCCGGAGGATGCGAAACGAGACGGATAGCGCGGACGCCCGGCGCGGCTACTCCTGGCTGGCCTGGTCTCTCGCCGGTCTCTCGTTCGCCTTGTTCGCGGCGACTATCGCGTTGTACATCCCCGCCAGATCCATGCAGGTTCCCAGCCCCTGGGGCACGGGCGGCGACAGCGGCCAGTTGATAGACCTGCTTCCCTTCCTCGCCTTCCCCGTCGTTGGCGCCCTGATCGCGTCGAGGCGTCCCGAAAACCCTATAGGCTGGATCTGCCTCTCCATCGGCATCTTCTGGATGCTCGGCGAGGCCGCCACCGCCTACGGGGTGTACGGTTTGGTGGCGAGGCCCGGCTCGATCCCGTTCCCGGCTGAGGTAGGCTCGCTCGGCGAACCGCTCTGGGCACCGGCCCTGGGCCTGCTCGGTGCCTACCTGATCCTGCTGTTCCCCGACGGCCGGCTTCCCTCGCGAAGATGGCGCCCGGTGGCCTGGCTGTCGGGGGCGGTGATCGTCGTGGCGAGCGCCGGCGTCGCCCTCGTCCCCGAACCGCTGCCGGAATTCGGCGGGATCCAAAACCCGTCCGGACTTTACGGGTACCCCGAGGTGGCGTACGCGATGTTTAACGTCCTCTTACTGTTACCCCCGTGCATCCTGGCCTCGGCAGCCAGCCTGATCGTGCGCTTCCGGCGTTCCGGTAGAGAGGTCCGCGAGCAGATCAAGTGGATAGCCTTCGCCGCCTCGCTTATGGGCCTGGGATTACTGGTCGAAGTGGTTAGCGCGCTCATCGTCGCCCCGGACAACTTCGGCACCGGAGGCACGCAACCGTTCTGGCTGATGCTCATGCAGGACGCCGTAAGGCTGGGCTACGCCGGCATCCCCGTCGCCGTGGGCTTCGCCGTCTTGAAGCACCGCCTCTACGATATCGATATCGTCATCAACCGCACCCTCGTCTACGGCGCTCTTACCGCAAGCGTCGTCGGCATCTACGTGCTCGTCGTCGGATACCTCGGCGCGCTCTTCCGCACGGGCGGCAACCTCCCCATCTCGCTCCTGGCCACGGGCTTGGTCGCCGTCTTGTTCGCCCCTCTGCGTGACGGCCTCCAGCGCGCCGTAAACCGCCTGATGTATGGCGAGCGAGACGAACCATACAAGGTGCTCTCGCGGCTGGGGAGGCGTCTGGAGGGGACGCTCGCGCCCGAGGCGGTGCTACCCACGATCGTAGAGAACATCGCACGGACCCTACGGCTGCCGCACGTCGCGATCTGGCTCGCCGACGGGGAGGCGCTACGCCTCGGTGCGGCCCACAGCGACGCCCCGGCAAGGACGACCGTGCGGGATATGGGTGCCGTAGAGAGCCTGCGCCGCGCCCCTGACGGGCTGCATCCGGCGGAGCTTGCTCCATCGGGGGAATACGGAGCGGTACTCGATGAGTGCGGCGTGGCGCTCGTCTTGCCACTGACCCACCGGGGTGAGCTCGTTGGCGCCCTGTGCATGGCACCTCGAAGTCCCGGCGAAACTTTCTCACCGGCTGATCGACAACTGCTGCGGGATCTTGCAACCCAGGCGGGTGCGGCCGCCCACGCGGTCCGGCTCACAGTCGCACTCCGCTCCAGCCTAGAGGAACTGCGGCAGTCACGCGGGCGCCTGGTGGCGGCGCAAGAGGAGGAACGCCGCCGCATCCAGCGGGATCTGCACGACGGGCTCGGGCCGGTCCTGGCGAGCATGCGGCTCCGCCTGGAGGCCTGCCTGGACGCGGCGCAGGAGACTAATGATCCGCTGACCAGCGACCTCGAACGGCTCTACGAGCTGGTCGGGCAGACCACCGCTGACATCCGACGCCTGGTGTATAACCTGCGCCCACCGGTCCTTGACCAGCTTGGGCTCGTGTCCGTGCAGGAGGCGCTTCTCAACGTAGGGAAGCATGCCCACGCCTCGCGGGTTGAGGTGCGGCTCGGGCGGCGCGACGGGTGGCTCGTACTCGAGGTACGAGACGAGGGTGTGGGCTTCGAAGCCAACGGCCACATCGACCGGAAGGGGACGGGCATCGGCAGCATGCGCGAGCGGGTGGAGCTACTCGGCGGTACGCTTCAGCTCACCGGACGCTCCGGCATCGGCACCGAAGTGGAGGCGCGCATCCCACTTCCGGAGGCAAATGGGTGAGCACGCAAGGGAGAGCGACAGGCGAGCAGACCCGGGTGCTCCTGGCTGACGACCACAAGCTGTTCCGTGAGGGCGTGGCGAGCTTGCTGGAGCGAGCCGAAGACATTGAGCTCGTCGGGGAGGCCGCCACGGGCGAGGAGGCGGTGCATCTCGCCGAGGAGCTGCTCGCGGATGTCGTGCTCATGGACTTGAAGATGCCCGGTATGGGCGGCATCGAGGCAACGCGAGCCATCGTAGGGCGCAACCCGCATATCGGCGTCATCATGGTGACCATGTTCGAGGACGACGAGTCGGTGCTCGCGGCCCTGAAGGCGGGAGCTCGCGGTTACATACTCAAGGATGCCGACCGGGGGATGCTCCTGCGGGCGATCCGGGCAGTGGCACAGGGCGAGGCACTCCTCGGCGCGCCGATCGCCCGGCGAGTGCTCGAACAGTTTACGCAACCGTCCCCGATGCCCGTCCCGTTATCTCGAGAGAAACCCTCGCCGCTGTTCGATGAGCTTACCCCCAGGGAACTGGAGGTGCTGCGCCTCATCGCGCAGGGATTGCGTAACCGCGAGATCGCCCAAAAGCTGGTCATCAGCGAGAAGACGGTGGGTAACCACGTCTCCAACATCTTCACCAAGCTGCAGGTCGCCGACCGCGTCCAGGCCATCATCCGCGCCCGCGAGGCCGGGCTAGGGCAAGACAAGCCATAGACAAGGACATGCGCGGCTCAGGTTTCGAAGGCCGTCGATACCCTCCGTTGCTATCCCTTCAACCACGGACGGCCCGAGCCGTCAGACAGGCCCTAGCCCCACCCCGATGCTGAAGAACGCCGAGCTGTTCGATCGATCCGGAACGTCCACTATAATCGCCGTTTCGAGGGGCGACGGAGAAGGAGTTCGAGATGCTGGAGGGTTCGCATGCCGGGGAGCAGGGAGAGCCGCGCGATCGCGCACTCGCCTCTGTCGATGAGGGTGCGACCCGGCTGCGTATGATGCAAGCCGGGCACGCTTCGGGTGACCGCAACAGCAAGCCAAAGAAGAACCACTAGAGCTCTTGCTCCCGCTCGAAGGCGTAAAGGTACTGGACCTCTCGCGAGTTCTCGCCGGCCCTTATGCAACGATGATGCTCGCGGACCTCGGGGCGGACGTCTTGAAGGTCGAGCACCCCGAGCGGGGCGACGACACCCGCCACTGGGGTCCGCCCTTCGCCGGGGGCGAGTCGGCCTATTTCCTCTCGGTGAACCGCAACAAGAGGTCGGTGGGCGTGGACCTCAAAGACCCCGATGGCCTCGAAAAGGTCAAGAAGCTGGCAGCGGGCGCGGACGTCCTGATCGAGAACATGCGCCGGGGAGCCCTGGAGAAGCTGGACCTTGGCTACGAGAGCTTGAAAGAGGTCAACCCGGGCCTGGTGTATTGCTCGATAACGGGCTTCGGTCCTGGAGAGGACGAGGAGAGGCCAGGCTACGACTTCCTCGTGCAGGCGCGCGGCGGGATCATGGGTATCACCGGCTTCCCGGACGGCGAACCGACGAAGGTCGGCGTCGCCATAGCGGACATGGTCTGCGGCCTGCAAGCGGCGATGGCGGTCCTGGCCGCCCTGCACCAGCGGAGTGTTACGGGCGAGGGAGCGCGCATAGAGGTGCCGCTCTTCGAGAGCCAGCTCTCCTGGCTCGCCAACCGCGCCCAGGCGTACCTGGTCTCCAGCGAGGAGACCGGGCGCATGGGCAACGCCCATCCTTCGATCGTTCCATACCAGACCTTCGACGCCTCGGACAAGAAGATCGCACTGGCCGTCGGCAACGACGCCCAGTTCGGGAACCTGTGCAAGGCTTTGGGCCGCGAGGAGTTGGCAACCAACAAACGCTTCGCCAGGAACCCAGATCGGGTAGCAAACCGTGAAGAGCTGGTCGCGATCCTGCAAGAGGAGTTCTCCAAAAAGACCGCGGACGAGTGGGTTGAGCAGGTCCGGGGCGCTGGGGTACCCATCGGTCCGGTCAACACGCTCGCGGAAGTGTTCTCCGACGGGCACGTGTTGAGCTCGGACGTCTTGCAAGACGTCGAGCATCCGGCGGCGGGGATGCTGAAGATGCTCGCCTCGCCGATCCTGTTAGACGGGGAACGGTTGCCGATCCGGCGCCCCCCGCCGACGCTTGGCCAGCACGCAGACGATTCCGGGGAGTGGCCTTAGAAGTCCTCCGCACCGCGGTACTTTTCGACCCGGCTCATCCGGAGGTTCCGTCCGCGTTGTCCTCGAAGAAGGCCAACTCCAGGTTCATCGCTCGGCGGTAAGCGGCGTGCACGGCGGGAGTGTCCGCCGCGTAGCGGTCAAGCAGGTCTTCGAGCGTGGAGACGAGGGCTTCGAAGTCGGGGGCGGAGTAGGTCTCGATCCACTCGGCGTAGGCGTTGCTTTCGCCGATACCCTCGTCCGCCAGGGACTGCCCAAGGAAGGCGTAGAGGCGCATGCAGGGGGTCATGGCCGCGCAGGTCTCGCCGACGCCTCGGAGCGCGGCGGTCGCGAGGAGGAAGTCGGTGTAGGCCAGCGTAGCTTCTCCGGGGACGACGTCTCCGAGCTCTACGCCCCACCTCTCGGCGTACTTGCCGTGCAGTTCGAGCTCCTCCAGCGTCCCGGCCAACAGCTGCGCGAAGTCGTGAAGCCCCGCGTGATCCGGGCTATGGGCGAGGGCGAGGGCGTAGGCCCTGCCGAAGGCTTCGAGGAAGAACGCATCCTGGGCAACGTACTCCTGGAAGCTACCGAGCGGCAGATCTCCGTCGCCCAGACCGCGCACGAACCGGTGTTCGAGCGCCGCCCGGGCGATGTCGGCGTTCTCCTCCCACAACGTCTTCGCCAGGCTCATCGCGCTCCCTCCGACCAGGCCATCTCCCAGAAGTCCCTCTCGAGCCGGGCTACCTCCAGAAAGGCAGCTTCGGCCCGCTCCCGTTCTTGCTCGCCGCTATCTCGCAGGGCATCGTCGGCGGCCTTTTCGAGGCCGGTTACGTAACCCGCGAACTCTGGCGTCGTCCAGTGCTCGACGAACTGCCGGTACTCCGGGTGCCCGGGGGCGGCGCTCCTCCAGGCTTCGAGGTAAGCTCTCTCTATCGCCCACAGGGCGGTGATCGCGGCCGGCCCCGACCGGGAAGCTCCCCTCGCTTACCGCCTCCAGAAAGGGATGCCGGGTCGCCTCTTGCCAGACCATGGGGTTGCGCTCGAGCAGATCCACGGCTCTCATCGGGCGCTCCTCACACAGCGGACCAATGCCGCGTCCGGTCTACGTCGAAGCCGGTTTGCCGCCCGCCCGAGGTGTCTCGGCATTAGGTGTTGCGCCACTCCCTACCTCCTCCGGTCCAGGATCCAGCGCCAGAGGAGGAGGCACGCAAAGGGCGCCGCAAGGCTCATCCTCGAAGCGCTCCGGTAGGTGCGGTTGAAGCTCACGGTCATCCCTCCGCCGGCATTACCCGGATCAGGTTCAAAGGGTCGGCGCGGCATTAGCGCCCTCTCAGCTCCCTCTAGCCCGGGAACTCCCCACTCTTCTCGGCCAGTCTACAGCAATTTCCTCCGGGATGAAGCTGCACCGGCAAACGGACGGTCAGCTCGACGGTGTCGAACGGCTCCTCTACGCGGTAGCAGCGAACCTCGGGCTCGGGGGTGGCCAGGGAGATGATGAGGTGCACGGCTTCGGGGTACGCGGCGAGCCCTCCGTCGCGCGCCGAGGGTACAGCCGAGGTTCGGGGGTGGGAATGGTAGGTGCCGGTAAGCTCCAATCCCGACTCTCTTATCTCGCGCATGGTCGAAAGTTGTATCTCGGGATCCATCCGGAACTCGACCCGCGGATCCTCGGCGACGTTGGGCACCGGGTAGACCCTCCTTATCTCGTTCCTCTCTCCGGCGAGCCAGCCGCAGGCTTCGTTGGGAGCCTCCCTCCGGACGTGCGCAACGACCGCTTCTAGCAGCTCTTTGGGGATCTCGATCACCGGGTCACGCTCTCCGCGAACCTGTTTTGTGAGAACGGCGAGACGTCGAAGGGCGAAGTCTCCCCCAGGGCCAGGGCGGCGATACTCTCCCCGGTGATGGCGGAGAGCAGCACCCCGTTGCGGTAGTGTCCGGTGGCGAGGAACAGGCCCTCCCACCCTTCCACCGGGCCGAGAATGGGCTCGCCGTCCGGGGTGCCGGGACGCAGACCGCCCCAGGCGCTCGCGAACGGGGCGCGGGAGAGCTCTGGAACCAGGTTCACCGCTGCCCGGGAGAGGTGAGCCACGCCGCCCAGAGTCGGACGGCGGTCGTAGACGCCGGGCTCCTCGGTGGCCCCTATCACGACGCGTCCGTCCCTCTTTGGGACCACGTAGCATTCGCTGTTCCATATGTTGACCCTTACCGGGGCGGGACGCGCGTTCACCGCGAGGATCTCCCCCTTCACCGGATGGACCGGCAGATGCACCCCGAGTTGGTTCGAGAGCAAGGTAGCGGAAGCGCCGCCCGCGAGCACGACGGCGCCCGCCGGGATCTCCCCCCGGGCAGTCCTCACGCCGGTTACCCTCCGCCCCTTCACCACGAGCCCTTCGGCGCTCGTGGCCTCCATTACCCTGGCTCCTCCGAGGGTAGCTCCGAGCGCCAGGGCCTGCACCAGCCGGGGAGGGTTCACCTGGCCATCTTCGGGGAGGTAGAGCGCCGCGACGCTCTCCGAAGAGAGGTTGGGCTCCAGCTCGCGGATCTCGTCCGCATCCAGCCACCGGGCGGCGAGGCCCTGCTCTCTCTGCCAGGAGTACTCGGCGGCGAAGATCTCTCTGAAGGCTTCGTCGGTCGCGACGCGGAGCGTCCCGGCCCAGACGTACTCCGGGTCGAGGCCGGTTGCCTCGTACAGCTCCTCACCGAGGGGTCCGTGCAACCGGCGACTCGACAACAGCAGGTCCAGGAACGGACCCGGTTCGTGAGCCTCGGCCTGGGCGTTGAGCATGCCAGCGGCGGCGCCGGAGGCGCCGGAGCCTATCCGTTCGGCTTCGACGAGCGCGACCCGGCCTCCACGCCGGGTGGCGTGGTAGGCGACGGAGCAACCGATGACCCCGCCCCCGACGATCGCTAGGTCTACCGCCGGCTCCACCTCAGGAGGAGCTGCTTCCCACCGGCACGCCTTTGGTTGGGCTCGAGGGGTGGGCTGCCGGGCTCACGGGCATCCTGCCGGCGAGGTAGGAGAGCCTCCCGGCCTCCACACCCAGCTTCATCGCCTCGGCCATGAGCGGCGGGTCGTCGGCGCGGGCGACGGCCGTGTTGACGAGGACGGCGTCGGCTCCCAGCTCCATCGAGAGCGAGGCGTCGGAGGGAACCCCTATGCCTGCGTCCACCACCACGGGCACCGAGATGCGCTCTACTATACGCCGGATGCCCGCCCAGTCCACCATACCTTGCCCGGAGCCTATCGGGGAGCCGAGCGGCATAACGGTGGAGGCGCCCGCCTCCTCCAGGCGCATCGCGGCGACCAAGTCGGGGCTGGTGTAAGGCAGGACGACGAAGCCCTCATCCACCAGGACCTTCGTGGCCTCGACGGTGGCCGCCGTGTCGGGCCAGAGGGTGCTCTGGTCCCCGATCACCTCCAGCTTCAGCCAGTTCGTACCGGTCGCCTCCCGCGCCAGCCGGGCCATCTTGATCGCTTGCTCGGCGGTGGTAGCGCCAGCGGTGTTGGGCAACAGGCGATAGCGCGAGAGGTCCAGCT
>JAIVIG010000158.1:0-1042 GCA_020200675.1 Actinomycetota bacterium | reverse complement strand
TCGCCGAAGAGGTCCATGTAGCGAATCGCCACCGTGACCATCTCGGTCCCCGAACGCTCGAGCGCGGCGTTCATCGTCTCCGCGTCTGGATACTTGCCCGTGCCCAGAAACAGGCGCGAGGAGAACCTCTCCCCGGCGATCACGAGCTCTCCCTCTCCGCTACCTCCAGCCACGGCGTGTACTATCTCCACCTCGTCTCCTTCCTCTATCCTGTGTATCCCCCACTCGCTCTGCCTCACCACTTCCCCGTTCACCGCAACGACTATGGCTTTCTCGGGGATTCCCCTCTCGGCGAGCAGGGCCCGGACGGTGGGGTTCGGGTCCTTAACCTCCAGGCTCTCCCGATTGACGGTTACGTTCATCCGACTCCTCTCTCGATCAACTCCGGAAAAGGGCGCCTGGGGCGGGACCGGGAGCCGTCTAGCGCCCGGCGGAGCCTGCGGGTAGCGGAACCGGGTTCTTCGGCCGCGAGGACGGCGGAGATGACCGCTATCCCGGCGCAGCCGGTACGGAGCACCTCCTCTACGTTGGACGCGTCGATCCCGCCGATGGCGAGGACCGGGACGTCGACAGACTCCACGACCTCCGCCAGCTGCAGCACACCGCGCGGCGGCAGGCCGGGCTTGGATGAGGTCGGATAGACGTGGCCGAAGGTCACATAGTCCACGCCGCCGACTACGGCCTCACGCGCCTCCTTCGAGCCGTGTACGGAGGCCCCGAGGAGGCGATCCCCGAGTAGTTCCCGCGCCACCCGGGGCGGAAGGCTCTTGCCGGCGAGGTGGACGCCGCCGGCCCCGGCGGCGAGGGCCACGTCGATACGGTCGTTGACCATGACTCCCGCACCATTCTGCCGGGCGAGGGGAATGATCTTTCGGGTGGTCTCGTACAGTTCTCGGGCCGGGCCGGTCTTCTCGCGCACCTGCACCCAGTCCACCCCGCCTCCCAGAGCAGCTCCGACCGTCCCGAGCAGGTTGGGCCCGGCGCTCTTGCGGTCGGTTATGAGGTGTATGTGGAAGCGATGCACCAAAAGGGGCCTCCTCAC
>JAIVIG010000412.1 GCA_020200675.1 Actinomycetota bacterium | reverse complement strand
GGCCGGGGCGCGACGATCAGGAGGTGGCGCTGGCCAGGAAGCGTGATGTTGAGGAACGCAGCCGCCCGCCCGCCGGCGACGCTCGTGAACGGCTGCTGGCTGGGACACATGACTATTCGATCCCTTCACCCTCCAGCGGATACCCCGCGTTCTCCCACTCCTCCAAGCCCCCGGCGTAGCGGCGCACCCGCCTGTAACCGTGGGCCGTCAGGAACCGGCGGGCCATCCGGCTTGCGGGGCAGGCAGGGCCGGAGTCGTAGAGGACTATCTCGTCATCCGGATCGAGGGCTTCAAGCCCTTCCTTCGGGGTGCTGACACGTAGGGAGCCGGGGATGTGCTTGGCGCGATACTCCCACTCGCCCAAGACCATAACCAGCTTGAAGTCATCCCCCCTCTCGAGCTTCTCCTTCAACTCTTCGCAACCGATGAGATCAGTTTCGTGCCCCTTGGCGTTCATCATCCCGACTCCTCGCCTCTCTAGCGGACCCTTACCGCTATTGACCTCGCCTTTCGATGAGCGAGTGTTAGCCTTTCACACATCGCCATGATGCCACCTGATGAAGCACCGTGCATCAGCTGAAGGTCTGTTCGCCGAGCTGTCTGGAGGGAGTGGTCAACGCCTTGCCTCAGGTTGAGTCGCTCCTCACAGCAAAGTTATAATCGGATAGTAAGAGCAACTGTTGCGTTCTGAGGAGGCGTTGAGCATGAACTGCCCCAACTGTCAGACCTCCAATCCCGACGGTGCCAGGTTCTGCTTGAACTGTGGCACCCCGCTGGAGAGCGCGCGACGTCCGGTAGAAGGCGAGCGAAAGTTCGTAACCGTTCTATTCGCGGATGTAGTGGACTCGACGGCGATGGGGGAGCGACTCGATCCCGAGCAGGTCATCGAGATCATGAATGGCGCATTCGCGTTTCTGAACGTGGCGGTAGCCAAGTATGAGGGCACGGTCGCGCGGCTGATGGGGGATGCGGTTCTTGCGTTTTTTGGCGCGCCGGTCGCACACGAAGACGACGCCGAACGAGCGGTGCGTGCGGGTCTGGAGATCCAGGCGGCCGCGAAGGAATACGAGCAAGGGATCAAGGCAAACTACGGGCTCGACTTCAACGTGCGCGTCGGTATCAATACAGGGCTAGCGGTGCTTGCCATCGTCGGTGATGAGATCAAAACGGAATACACGGCTATGGGTGACACGACGAACGTCGCCGCGCGCCTGCAGAGTGCTGCCGAGCCCGGCACCGTGCTCATCAGCGCGGACAGCTATCACCTGGTGAAGGAACTCTTTGAATTCAATCCGCGTGGCGCTACCGAGGTCAAAGGCAAGTCCGCACCTATCGAGACCTATGAGGTACTGGCGCCCAAGGCCGTGCCGGGCAAGGTACGGGGCCTCGAGGGGTTGACCTCGCCGCTGGTTGGCCGCGCTTCCGAGTTCCAACTCGTGCACGACAAGCTGGAGGAGGTGCGCCAGGGGCGCGGCGCGTTCGTGGCGGTGATCGGCGAAGCGGGGCTGGGCAAGTCGCGGTTGCTGGCCGAAGTCCGCAAGCTGGCAAATGCCGACTCCCAGTCCCAGGTCGTCTGGTTGGAAGGTCGTGCGCTCTCCTATGGGCGAGCCATCACGTATTACCCCTGGCAGCAGGTAGTGCGCGGGACCGTTGGCGCGCACGCCGGGGACACGCCAGCGACTATCCGCGAACGCCTGCGGCTCACCCGCAATCGCTACGGGCTACCAGACGACGATCTGCCATTTCTCGAAGCCCTGCTTGGGGTGGAGACCGAAGAAAGCTCCCAAACCCTGATGGGGTTGGCGGGTGACACCCTGGTCGAACACATCATCAAAGCGACCCGCGACTAAGCTGGACTTTGGCCATTTGTAAGCGAAAGGGGTAGGGTACGCTCGTCACCAGCTCGCTCAAAAGAGGTGATCGAGATATGCGTACCCTACCGACTACGATGGTACAGGTGCTGGCACCCTTCGTGCTACTTTTCTCCGAACGCGTCTGGGCGCATGTCCGGCTGCTTTTGGCAGGTGCGATCTTGGCTCCGGGAAAGAGGACCGTAGCTTCCGCCCTCAGAGTGGTGGGTCTGCAAGAAGAGAGGCGCTTCTGCCGCTACCATCGGGTCTTGAGCCGTGCTGCGTGGTCGAGCCGGGAAGCAAGCCGCGTACTGCTCGGGTTGCTCGTTGAGACGTTCGTCCCGGAGGGACCACTGGTTGTGGGCATCGACGAGACGCTAGAGCGGCGCCGAGGCAAGAAGATCGCCGCTAAGGGCATCTACCGCGACCCGGTTAGATCTAGCCATTCCCACTTCGTCAAGACGAGCGCTCTGAGGTGGGTATGCGTGGTGCTGCTGACGGAGGTTCGGTGGGCCTCTCGAGTTTGGGCCCTACCTTTCCTGTCGGCGCTGGCTCCTTCCGAGCGCTACGCAAGAGAGGCCGGCCAAAGGCACAAGAGTCTCACCGAATGGGCCTGGCAGCTTCTTATGTTGGTGAGGCGCTGGTACCCAGAACGCGAGATAGTAGCCGTAGCCGACAGCACCTACGCTTCCTTGAAGCTCCTCGACCGATGTCGGGGGCTCTCCAATCCGATTACCTTCATCACCCGCCTGCGCTTGGACGCCGCCCTCTACGAGCCAGCCCCACCACGCTATCCTGGTCAATTAGGGCGACCTCGCCTCAAAGGCGATCGACTTGCGAACCTCTCCGTTGTGGCAGAGAATCCCGAAGCCGAGTGGGAACTGATCACGATCACCGGCTGGTACGGTGGTCAAGAGCGCACCGTCGAGGTGATCTCGGCAACGGCGGTTTGGTACAGCACGGGCTTGCCCGCTGTGCCCCTGCGCTGGGTGCTGATCCGTGATCCTAACGGAGAGTTCGAGACCCAGGCTCTGCTATGCACCAAGCTCGATGCAGATCCCGAGCGGATCATCTCTTACTTTGTCAGGAGATGGCAGATGGAGGCTACTTTTCAAGAGGTGCGTCAGCGCTTGGGCTTCGAGACCCAGCGGCACTGGTCTGAGAAGGCGATCCGAAGGACCGCCCCGGCGCTGTTGGGCCTGTTCTCCGTGGTTACCCTCTTGGCTAACCACCAGATGGCTACTAATGAGAACATGGACGCCGTTCGCCGAGCGGCCTGGTACGACAAGAGCCGTCCGACCTTCTCCGACGCTCTGGCTGTGGTACGCAAACAGTTGTGGGCCGTCGAGTGCACTTTTTGGGGGTCGGCGCAGGAGACCGACCTGGTAAAAGTCCCGCGGGAGTTCATGGAAAGGCTAACCGATGCGGTTTGTTATGCAGCGTGATGGCCAAAGTCCAGCTTACCTGGACTTTAGATGGGATGAGAAGGCCGATCCCCCGCGCAGTACCCTGTGCTGCGAGGGTCTGCAAATTTATGCGAGCTCCATAGGGCTCAATGGAAGGAGGAGATCGGCCCATGAATGATGGTAACAGAGCAACGACTATGGTGACAGCCGGATTGGATCTCGGCGACAAATACAGCTACTTGTACCTCCTCGACACAGACAGTGGCAAGGTCCTCGAAGAGGGTAGGCTGCGTACCACCCCAAAGGCCTTCAGGCGGCGCTTCGACTCCGAGCAGCGGATGAGCGTCGCCATAGAGGCGGGAACTCACTCACCCTGGGTGAGCCGAGTGCTCAAAGAGTGTGACCACAAG
>JAIVIG010000157.1 GCA_020200675.1 Actinomycetota bacterium | reverse complement strand
ATTTGTGGTCGACCCATGACTTCGCCGGAGATTCACCTGTAGCTTTGGTTGAAGCTTAGCTTTGGCGCCAGCCTTGCCTGAGGATACCAACCACCCCTCTTACCGCTTCGACGGGCGCTACTTGTATTCCCGGGAGCCTTAAACAGGATTAAGGCGCCGCCGTCCAGCTCGCTCTCGGCGGCCTCTACCGTGGTCGAACCCCGAGTGAAAGGCAAAAGAAACTCTAGATAGTCCCGAAATCGGGGACAACGGGAGGGCTGGAGTTGGTGCCGATCCCTCGTGTGTCCCGGCCAGCGTGCTTCAGTCAACCACACTTGCGGTGACTCTGAAGGCCCACTCCGTATTCTTCGTGTACCACTCTACCGTCCGTCGGATATCAGTCTCGAGGGTGTGATCCGGCCGCCACCCGAGCGTCTCCTGCAGATGAGAGGAATCTATAGCGTAGCGCCGGTCGCGTGCTGCCTTACCGATCTCTGCATAAGCACCTAAACATACGAGACAATAGGTCTCATAGAGAAGAAGTTATCGAGTCAGGAGGCCACCGACTGGCGCGAAGGCAGGTGCCTGAGGGCCTTGGAGGGTTGGGATTGCAACGGTTTGGTGGACACTTTTTCGCTAAGCCACGGCAACTCCTTCCCTCGTGATCTCTTCGTAGCCCTCCGGGCTCATGTAGCCGAGCGAGGAATGCAACCTCCTTCGGTTGTAAAACCCTTCCAGGTACTCGAAGATGGCGCTCCTGGCGGCTTCCCGGGTCGGGAAGCGCCGATGATGGACGAGAACTTCGGTCGCGTGTTGTCGCGTGCCACCGGCTCCGGGCCGCATCTCGCGAGCGCGCGAGGAATACCGGACACCACACCTTCCCGGGTCAAGGTCGCCGCTCCGAAAAGCGCGGTGTTCGTGCTGTAGACTACCGGTATGTTTGGTTCTGGGAAGCGACGCCGGGCGTGGTGACGGGGGCGATTCTCGTCGGTAGGCTTGGTGGCAGGCTGGCGCGCGCGGTGCTCGGAGGCAACTCCTTCGAGAAGGCACCGAGGAGGTACCCGATTCTCAAAGCTTCTTTGGCAGGGAGTCAGAGGACGGCCGGATGCCCGTGAAAGAAGAGGCGGACCGCGATGCGGATCCTCCTCACCGGGGGGAGCGGACGCCTGGGCACGGAGCTCCGTGCCGAGCTCCCCGCTCCCGGCATCGAGGTCTTCGCCCCGTCCCGCGCCGAGCTGGACATCACTCGCTTCGGGACGATCCCGAAGATCCTCGAGCGTTACGACCCCGACGTCGTAGTCCACGCCGCCGCCTATACCGACGTCTCAGGGGCGGAGACGGAGCGCGAGGCGTGCTGGGAGTCGAACGTTGGAGGTACGAGGAACGTAGTCCGGGCGCTCGCGGGGATGAAGGCGAAGCTCGTCTATATCTCGACCGACTACGTGTTCTGGGGTGACACAGGCGGATACGCCGAGGAAGACGCCCCTGGGCCCGTCAGGAACTACTACGCGCTCTCCAAGCTCGTCGCGGAGGAGGTGGCGCAGGTCCGACCCGGCACTCTGGTTATACGGACGAGCTTCCGACCTCGCGAGTGGCCGTACCCGGTGGCCTTCGACGACGTCTACACGAGCCAGGACTACGTGGACATCATAGCCCCGGAGATAGCCCTGGCCGTACGGCACGCGTCTTCCGTCCCCCATCCCATGCTCCACATCGCCACGGAGCGTAAGAGCGTCTACGAGCTGGCCCGCCGTCGGAGCCAGTCCGTGCAGCCCGGTAGTCGCAGGGACTCCAGGGTGAGCCTGCCCGAGGACATAAGCCTCGACACCCGGCTCTGGCGGACCCTCAAGGAGCGGTTATCGAAAGGACGCCCGCCAGCATCAGCGTCGATAGGGTAATAGATCATGGCTTGTCGTAGACGGGCAGGAGCTGCTTGCTGACCGCGAGGGTTAAAGGGTACAGGCGCGTGCCGGATCCCCGGTGAGCACGGTGCCCTTCACCGCTCGCCCAGGCCCAACCGCTCGCCCCTATAGGCGCCCGAGAGCACGCGCTCGCACCACCCACGGTTGTCCAGGTACCAGCGCACGGTCTTCTCCATCCCGCTCTCGAAGGTCTCTTGCGGGGCCCAACCGAGCTCGCGCCCGATCTTGCCTGCGTCGATGGCGTACCGGCGGTCGTGCCCGGGCCGGTCCTCGACGAAGGTGATGAGCGAGGCGTGCGGCACGAAAGGCGAGCCCGGAACTAGCTCGTCGAGGAGGCCGCAGATCGTACGGACGACCTCCAGGTTGGTCTTCTCGTTGTGGCCGCCGACGTTGTACGTCTCGCCCGTACGGCCGGCTTCAAGCGCCCTCACGATAGCCCGGCAGTGGTCTTCGACGTACAACCAGTCCCGGACGTTTCCGCCGTCTCCGTAAACGGGTATCCGCCGTCCTTGGATAGCGCTCAAAGTTGCGAGCGGTATCAGCTTCTCCGGGAACTGGCGGGGGCCGTAGTTGTTCGAGCAGTTGATGGCGACGACGGGCAAACCATAGGTGCGGTGGTAGGCGCGGACCAGATGGTCGGACGCCGCCTTGGAGGCCGCGTAGGGCGAGTTCGGCGCGTACGGCGTCTCTTCGGTGAAGTAGCCCGTCTCCCCTAAGCTACCGTAGACCTCGTCCGTCGAGACGTGCAAAAAGCGGAAATCCTCACGGGCCTGGCCGCTTAAAGCACCCCAGTAGTCCAGCGCCGCCTCCAGCAACTCGTACGTCCCTACGACGTTGGTCCGTACGAAGCGTCCGGGGTCGTCGATGGAGCGGTCGACGTGGGTCTCCGCGGCGAAGTTCACGATCGCCTGGGGGCGGTGCTCCGCCAGCAGACGTCCGACCAGCGCGCGGTCGCCGATGTCGCCCTCCACGAGGACGTGGTTCGGGTTGTCCAGGACGGGATCCAAAGTCTCCACGTTGCCCGCGTACGTAAGGGCATCCAGGTTCACCACCACGGATCCGCCGGTCTCCCCCAGGCCGAGTACGAAGTTGCTCCCGATGAAGCCGGCGCCACCCGTCACCAGAACCGTCTTTTCGGGGCTACGCATCGGACCCTCGACGGCCGTCCTTCTTTGCGGCCCCGGCGCCGTTCACGATGGTGGCACGGAACGCCCGTCCGAAAGGTTCCGCGAAACGCCCAGGAGACGGACGTGCGGCCGAGTCGGGCCCCGTACACGCGGGAACAGCGCACCTCCTGCCGTCGAGCGGCACGCCGTTCCTGCCTCGATCCTTCGTACCCGCGCGTGAGGGACCCGCGCGTGAGGGCCGGCGAGCGGAAGCACGCTCTCGCCGCTCGGTACCCGATCCTTTCGATCTTGACGTATGCGTCATCCGATGTTCCTTGAGCTCGCCGGTAGGCACCTCGCAAAGTACGCCATGCTGCCCCACTATAGTGTATATCTTACGCAAATACGTCCCGCGTCAAGATCTCCAGGCCGAGGAGCGAACCCTCTCCCTGCAGGGCGAGTTGCGAACCCCCTCCGCGGGCGTCCCAGGTCCAGCCGCCCAGGCCGAGAACGGATAACCCGGCCCCGATGCTCGCGCTCGCGACCAAGAAGCGCCGCCGCGTCAACGTGCGGGCAGCCCGCGTCCCCTCGACTCCGTCGCTCACATCGCGTTTACCCTTTGCGTGCTCCGTACGGTCTACCACGACGGGACCCGGTTTAACAT
>JAIVIG010000411.1 GCA_020200675.1 Actinomycetota bacterium | reverse complement strand
TGACATGAGCGCTTTTATGGAGCGAATCACCGGTTCGCAGTCACCCTTGAGTTCGGAGAGGTCGCTGCGGTGGTCTCTCGCGCTCATAAGGCTGGGTCCCGCCATCATCCTGTTGCTGCTCATCATGGCGTTCAACGTGCTCAGTCCCGTATTCCTGACGGTGCAGAACGTTTCCAACATCGTCGTCCAGACCTCGGCGCTCGCCGTCCTGGCGATAGGCCAGTTGTTCGTTATTCTCGTCGCCGGCATCGACCTCTCGGTCGGCTCCGTGCTTGCGCTCTCGACGGTGATCGGGGCGCTCGTCTTTACGTGGAACCAGGGTCTCGGTGGTTCGCTCAGCGTCGCCGCCTTCCTCCTCACGGGCCTGGTAACAGGTTTTCTCAACGGGTTCATGCTCACCAAAGGAAAGCTGCCGCACGCCTTTATCCCGACCCTCGCCATGTTCTACGCCGCCAGTGGCCTGGCGCTCGTGCTCTCGAACGGCCGCGCCATACCCCACGTGCCTGGCATCGTAATTACGCTCGGAAGCGGGTATCTGGGGCCCCTTCCGGTTCCGGTGTTGCTGGTCGTCGGGCTCGCGCTCCTCGCTGTCGTCTTCACCAAGCGCCTCAAGTGGGGGCGTTGGATCTACCTGGTCGGGGGAGACAAGGAGGCGGCCCGCAGGGTTGGCATCCCTGTAGACAGGGTTATCCTGTCGGTGTTCTTGATCAGCGGCCTCATGGCCGGTTTCGCCGGTGTGATCACGGCCGGAAGGACGGCCTCAGGCTATCCGACCGCGGGCGAGCTGGCGGAGCTGCAGGCCATCGCCGCCGTGATCATCGGTGGAGGCAGCTTTTTCGGCGGCAGAGGTTCCGTCGCCGGAGTCCTGGTCGGCGCGCTCATTCTCGGGGTCATCGCGAACGGTCTCAACCTGCTGAACGTCGACGAGTACTGGCAACTGATAGTCGCCGGCGGCATCATCGTCTTCGCCGTGGAGCTCGACGTGTTTCGCAGGTACCTCGAGGGACGGTTCCGCACCCTCCAGGCTCGGGGAGGCTGACGTGGAAGCCGAACGCGAACTGACGAGCCAGGACGAGAAAGAAACCCCGATCCTCGAGGTACGCAACGTAACGAAGCGGTTCGGGGCCACGCTCGCCCTGGACAACGTCAGCCTCGAGTTGCGGCGTGGCGAGGTCCTGGCGCTGCTGGGCGACAACGGCGCCGGCAAGTCCACGCTCATCAAGTGCCTCAGCGGCGTCCACCAGCCCGACGAGGGCCAGGTCTTCCTGGAAGGGGAGGAGGTGACGATCAACTCGCCCATGGAGGCTCGGGACCTCGGCATGGAGACCGTCTATCAGGACCTCTCGCTGTTCGACAACATGAACGTCGTGGGAAACTTCTACGCCGGAAGAGAGCCCGTAACGCCCCGGTGGCTGGGGGGCTGGGGATGGGTCAGGGACGGTTTTATGTCCAGCAGGGCGAAGGAGAGCCTGGAAAGCCTGCAGGTGAACCTTCCCAGCGCGGAGGTGGAGATCGGCCTGATGTCCGGAGGACAGCGCCAGGCCGTCGCCAGCGCGCGGGCCATGTCGTTCGGCAGGAAGATCGTGATCCTCGACGAGCCAACCTCCGCCCTCGGGGCGCGGGAGTCCAGCAATGTCCTGCGCCTCATAAAGGAAGCGCCGGAGCACGGGGTCTCCGTCATCGTCATCTCCCACAACCTGGAACACGTCATCCAGGTGTGCCACCGCGCTGTCGTGCTCAGGCAGGGGGTTCGGGTGGGCGAAGCTGAACCCACGGAGGAGAACCACGAGCATCTTGTCTCGATGATCGTGGGCGGCGCGGCAGAACAAGACAAAGGTGAAAAGCAGGCTTAACGGATTTCGTCCACAACGACTACGGGAGGAAGATGAACAAGGCACGAGCTCTTCGCATGGTAACGTTGGCGATCATCCTCCTTGGGGTTTTGCTTCTCCTCACGGCTTGCAGGGGCGCGCTGGCGCCCGAGTCCCAGCAGAAGAAGGCCCAAGGAACGACGGTCGGCTTCGTGCCGAAAGCCCTCAACCAGGAGTTCTGGATAACGTCCAAGGCCGGAGCTACGGACGCGGACAAGCAGATGTCCGACGTTGGGGTCCTCGTCGACGCCGGGTCCTCGGAGCTCGCCATAGACGAGCAGATAGCCGTAGTCGAAGACATGCTGACCAAGCAGGTGGACGCGCTGGCCGTGGCGCCAACGGCGCCCGACCAGTTGAAGCCGGTCCTCGAGCGGGCCAGCGAGCAGGTCCCCGTTCTCATCATCGATTCGGACATCCCCTCTTGGGACGGGAAGACCACCTACATCGGAACGGACAACGTCGAGGGCGGGCGGGTCGCCGGAGAGTACATCATCGACCAGATGAATGGTTCGGGGACGCTGGCGCTCATAAACGGCATTCCGGGAGCGACCTCGGGCGAAGATCGAATCGCCGGCGTGAGGGATGCCGTGAAGGGCACCGACATCGAGGTCGTCGCGGAGGTGGCCGCGGACTTCGCCCGCGCCGAGGGCGTATCGGCGATGGAAGACATACTCCAGAACAATCCCGACGTGAACGCCGTCTTCGCGGCCAACGATGAGATGGCGCTAGGAGCACTGGAGGCTCTCAAGGCCCGCGGAAAGACGGAAGACGTCCTGCTCGTGGGATATGACGGGACCGAGGAGGCCACGCAGGTGGTCCTCAAGGATCAAGGAATAGATGCCACGGTGGCGCAGGACCCCTACGAGATGGGCAAGGTCGGCGTAGAAGAGGCGGTGGCCGCCGCGAAAGGCCAGTCGGTAAAGAAGACGATCAACACCGGGGTAACCCTGGTCACCGCAAAGAATGCCAAGAGCTACCTCAAGGAGTACAGAGCGCGGCTGGGCGAGACGGGGTAAGTGAGCGCAACCCTGAGATAATCTGCGGGAGCATCAGGCGACTCGGTGCGTCGTTCCATTCGTAGCGGGTCTTCTGGACGGCGGATTGGGTTGCCGTCAGACATGTGGTGTCTTCGAAGGCTGTACCTTGTGCGGCGCGGGGCTTGGTCGCGGCAAGCCCGCGGCTACTCGGTCACCCCGCCTCCCAGGGCAGACGCAGCGTCTTCGTCGAGAAACAGCCTGGCGTTCGGGTGAGGCTTGAGCATCGAGGCCGGCACGCTCTCGGAGACCTCGCCCTCCACGGCAGCCGCGATGGCCCCGGCCTTGTTCGTGCCTGAGGCGAGGAGCAGAAATTCCCTGGACTCGAAGATAGTCGCCATGCCGACCGTGATCGCCCGCTCCGGCGCGCGGTCTGCCTCGAAGTCGCCGGCGTTGACCTTGCGGGTGCTCTCGGAGAGCTGCACGACGCGGGTGCGCGAGTCGAAAGGTGCGCCTGGCTCGTTGAACCCTATATGACCGTTGCGCCCGATCCCGAGCACGCACACATCGATCCCGCCGGACTCCCTCATGGCCGCCTCGTAGCGCTCGCACTCGGCCTCGGGGTCAGGCGCTGCGCCGTTCGGGACGAAGATCCGGGCCGGGTCGGCGTCGATGAGCCCGTAGAAGTTCTCCTTCATGTACACGTGATAGCTCGCCTCATGGTCAGGCGGCAGCCCCAGATACTCGTCAAGGTTGAAGAAGGTCGCCTTCGCGAAAGAGAGCTCCCCTGAGCGGTGCAGCCCGACGAGCCGCCGGTACATCCCGAGAGGGGTC
>JAIVIG010000410.1 GCA_020200675.1 Actinomycetota bacterium | reverse complement strand
ACTTTATAGATCCCTCCTACCACACGCTCGCCGCGTGCAGACCCGGACGCAACCTCGACGCCTTCCTCTCCGGTCCGGAGTTGATAAGCCCACTCTTCGCGCACGGCGCAAGGGGAGCGGACGTCGCGGTGGTGGAGGGTGTCATGGGACTCTTCGACGGGAAGAGCGGGGGCGGGGAGTACGCTTCGACCGCCCACGTCGCCAAGCTCCTCCGCGCGCCGGTCTTGCTCGTCGTGGATGCAGGGGCGATGGCGCGTTCGGCGGCGGCGATCGTTCACGGGTATGCGACCTTCGACCCGGAGCTACGGGTGGCGGGTGTGATCCTGAACCGCGTAGGCTCCCCAACCCACGAAAAGATGCTCCGCGAGGCCATCGAGCCCCTGAACGTCCCCATCCTCGGCGTTCTCCGCCGCGACGCAAACCTCAACACCCCGGACCGCCACCTCGGCCTCGTCCCTGCCGCCGAACGCAAAGAAGAGGCCCGCAAAGCGCTCGACCGTGCAGGCGAAGCGATCGCTCGCTCCTGCGACCTCGAAGGCATAGTGCGCCTCGCAGCCTCCGCCGAACCCCTCCACTCAAAGCCCTGGAATCCGTTACCTCTCGAGACCGGAACGACCGAAACGGCACAGCTCGTGCGGGTCGCGATCGCGAGCGGCCCTGCCTTCAGCTTCGTCTACAGGGAGAACCTGGAGCTCTTGAGGGGCGCCGGGGCGGAGACTATCTTCTTCGACCCCACCACCGAAGAGGACCTGCCCGAGGGCACGGACGCTCTCTACCTCGGCGGCGGCTTCCCGGAAACCTACGCAGAGGTCCTCTCCGAGAACGAGTCTCTACGGGAGAAGGTGCGCGCCTTTGCCCAGAGTAGCCGTCCCGTGGCCGCCGAGTGCGGCGGCCTCCTGTACCTCTGCCGCGAGCTGGACGGGAAGAAGATGTGTGGCGTCCTCAACGCCGGAGCCCAGATGACTGACCGTCTCTCTCTGGGATACCGCGAGGCTTGTTCTCTCGCCGACTCTCCGCTGGCCCGGCAAGGCGATACCTTGCGCGGCCACGAGTTTCACTACTCGGCCGTCGAGCCACAGGCCGGGGCCTCGCCGGGCGCGTCACCCGCCTGGGAGCTTTCGGGGCGCGGGGAGGAAGGGTTTGTCTTGGGCGGCGTCCACGCGAGCTACCTGCACACCCACTGGGTGGCGACCCCGGAGGTGCCACGCCGTTTCGTGCGCAACGCCGTGTGGAGCAGACCCGGGTCGTGCATCGCGAGTCACTCTACGGGAGCACGGGCGTGAGCGGGAGGCTCGTCGGGGTCGGGGTTGGGCCGGGGGACCCCGAGCTGCTGACCGTCAAGGGGCTGCGCGCATTGCGGGAGGCCGACGAGGTCTTCGTGC
The DNA here is from genome assembly GCA_020200675.1 of Actinomycetota bacterium. Classification (GTDB taxonomy): domain Bacteria; phylum Actinomycetota; class Rubrobacteria; order Rubrobacterales; family Rubrobacteraceae; genus Rubrobacter_F. Next base: position 2,319 of record JAIVIG010000410.1, on the reverse strand, counting down.
CGGTGGGGGACACCGGAGAGATCGGCCGGGCCGAGGCGGTCGTCAAGGAACACCTCGGGGAAGACGCCGCCCGCATCCGGCGTCTGCTCTTCGCCCTCTCCGACGACGCCGAAGCCCGCGCCCGAAACTGGATCAACTCCGCTCAGGAGGTCGCGGAGGCGCTGCGGCGGGACGCGAACTGCGCCTTCGCCACCATCGGAGACCCAAACCTCTACTCCACGTTTACCTATCTGGCCAGGGCAGTAAGAGAAATCGTTCCTGAAGTCGAGGTTGATACTGTGCCCGGGATCACGGCGATGCAGGAGCTGGCGTCGAGGAGCGGTACGGTGCTTCTCGTGGGTGAAGAGCGGCTGGCGCTTCTGCCCTTTACCGCAGGGAAAAGCGAGTTGCGGAGCTCGTTGGACGGCTTCGAAACCGTGGTGTGCTACAAGGGTGGAGGGCGGTTGGATGAGGTGCTGGAGGTGGCGAGAGAGGCCGGAAGGCTGGAAGACGGAACCTACGGTTCATGGTTAGGGATGGAGGGAGGGGAGATCGTCCGGCTGCCGGAGATGTTGGGACGGGAGGGGACGTATCTTTCGACGGTTATATTCACGAGGGGCGACGAGGGTGGGAGGGGAATTTGAGCAAGGTTTGGTTCATTGGGGCGGGGCCTGGGGCTCCGGATCTGCTGACGATAAGGGGCGCGAAGCTGATCGGGGAGGCCGACGTGGTCGTCTGGGCGAGAAGCCTCGTCGACGAGGGTGTTCTCGAGCACGCCCACCCCGAAGCGGAGATCATAGAGTCAACCACGATTCCGCTTGAAGGCGTCCGCGAGCTGTACGAGCGGGCGATGCGAGAAGACCTGACGATAGCCCGCGTCCACTCTGGAGACCCGAGCCTCTGGGGCGCGATGCTCGAGCAGATAGAGACGTGCGAGGAGCTCGGCCTGCCCTGGGAGATAATCCCCGGCGTCTCGTCCCTGGGGGCTGCGGCGGCGGCCATCGGGCGCGAGCTCACGGTACCGGAGATCTCCCAGAGCGTCATCCTGACCCGCCGCGCCAGCCGCACCCCGATGCCGGAGGGCGAGGACATAAAGAGCTTCGCCGCCCACGGTACCACGATGGCGATCTTCCTCTCCGCCGCCCGCCCGCGCCTCTTGCAGGAGGAGCTCCTGGAGGGTGGCTACGCCCCCGACACGCCGTGCGCCGTCGTCTACAAGGCGAGCTGGCCCGACGAACTGGTCATAGAGTGTCCTCTTGATGAGCTCGCGGACAAGATCCGCGAGGCGGGCTTCACCCGGCAGGCGCTAGTCTTTGTGGGACCGGGGTTGCGCGCGGGCGGGACGCGCTCGCACCTGTACCATCCGGAGTTCTCCCACTCGTTCCGCAAGGCCGAGAGCGAGGCTTAGAGAGCACCCGATGCCACCCGGACGCAAGATCCGTGAACCCTCCATGCCCCCGAGCATGCAGAGGGTCAAGGGCGAGAAGCTCAGGACCGGCTGGACCACCGGGATCTGCGCCGCCGCCGCCGCCAAGGCTGCCGCGAGTGCGCTGGTAAGCGGCGAAGCGCAGGAGGAGGTGGACATAAAGCTGCCCCGTAAGGGCGAAGAGCGGCGCGTCCGCTTCCCCGTCGAGCGGTGCGAGGTGGGGGAGGGCGGCGCCTGGGCCGAGGCCGTCGTGGTCAAGGACGCCGGAGACGACCCGGACGTGACCGACGGGGCGCATCTCACCGCCCGCGTCTCCTCGTGCGAGGAGCCGGGGATACATCTCGACCGGGGCGAGGGTGTTGGGGTGGTGACCAGGCCGGGGCTCGGGCTGGTCGTCGGGGGGCCGGCGATAAACGACGTGCCGCGGCGTATGATCTCCTACTCCGTCGAGGAGGTTCTGGACCCCGAAGAGCGCGGCGTGCGCGTAGTCATCAGCGTCCCCGGCGGTGAGGAGATGGCCGAAAAGACCACCAACCCCCGCCTGGGCATAGTAGGCGGCATCTCTATCCTCGGCACCACCGGCATCGTCCGTCCCTTTTCCACCGCCGCCTGGCGCGCCAGCGTCGGTCAGGCGATAAACGTCATGGGTGCCCAGGGCTATGACACCCTGGTCCTCTCCACCGGAGGCTTCACCGAGAAGGCCGCGATGCGCCTCCTACCCGACCTCGAAGAGGTGTGCTTCGTAGAAGTCGGAGACTTCACCGGTCACGCGCTCAAAGGGGCCGTCAAGAACGGGCTGAGCCGGGTCTTCTTTGTCGGGATGGTCGGCAAGCTCGCCAAGCTCGCCGCGGGCGTCATGATGACCCACTGGACCCGCTCGAAGGTGGACAACGACCTGCTCGCCGGCGTCACCG
>JAIVIG010000409.1 GCA_020200675.1 Actinomycetota bacterium | reverse complement strand
AGGTACGACTCGAGGCCCAGGTCTTGCAGGATCTCGCGATGCTCGGCGTCGTGGGCGGCCTCTTCCAGGAGCGGTTCGGGGATCTCGGCGACCAGCTCCGGACGTCCGGTGTGCAGTACGCGCGCCACCCCGTACGAACTATCCGGGTCCGGCGGGTACCGCTCCTGCAGCTCGTACGCCAACGCGACCTTCTCCGGGTCCTGGTGAGCCACCGCCACCCTGTCCAGGAAGCCGTCCTCCTCGTAAACGTCGACGACGCACCAGTCGGCGAGGTGAGGCACCGCGAGGCGCGCCACACCAGCGAGCGTGGTCCGGTAATCGAGCGAGGAGGAGAGCACCATACCGGCCTCGACGAGGAAGCGCTGCGCGTCCTCGACCCTTTTACGCTCGGTGATGTCCTCGATCACGGCGATGGTGTAGCTGGGCTTGCCTCTCCCGTCACACGCCGCGGAGACGGTCAGGTCGATCCAGACGATCGAACCGTCTTTTCGGAAATAGCGCTTCTCCATCGAGAAGGTTGGTATCTCCCCCGTCATGAGGGGGACGAACAGGTCCAGGTTGTCCTGAAGGTCGTCGGGGTGGGTGATGTCCTGGAAGGTGCGTTCGAGCAGCTCTTCGCGCGTGTAGCCAACGATGTCGCAAAGCTTCTGGTTCACGCGCAACCACTCGCCGCCGAAGCCGACGTGGGCGATGCCGACAGCGGCCTGCTCGAAGGTCGCCCTGAAGCGCTCCTCGCTCCGGAACAAGTCTTCCTGGTCCCTCCGGGACTGCAGCGTCCTCGCCTCGGACTGCCGCCTCGCCGAGCGCATCGTCGCCACCAGCAGGCTAATAAATGACCCCTCCAACACGAACAGGACGAGGCGCAGAACCTGCCCAAAATCGTCGACCAGTAGCGTATAAGTCGGAGACAGGAAGAAATAATCGGCCGTCAGGGCGGCCAGGGCGGTCGCGAGCAGCCCGGGCCCCAGGCCACCTAACCAGGCGCCGACTATCACGGCGCCGAAGAACAGCAGGAAGGGGGTCTCCTCCTCGATCAAGGGGTCCAGAAGCAGCTTGACGAGCAACGCCAGCCCGACGACCAGCACGGCTACCACGTAGCCCGGCAACCGCGCACGCATCGTCTCCGGCCCGCTCCCGGGCTTCCGAGCTAACAAGGGAGGCATGCCCTCCGGTCAGAGGTCCACGCGCATCCCGGCCGAATGGCGAAACTCACAGCGGACCGCCTCGCCTCCCGCATGCGTAACGGGCCGGCGTCGGACGCCGCCTCCGGACCCGCTATCCGGTAGGACTCGTGAAAGCTCACCGCGCCCATTCTACAGTAGCGGTCACCCCGCCCGCGAGCTGGGGAAGTTCCGGCGGGCGTAAATTAATAACGGTTAACAACGGCTTTTGCGAGAAGCGGTTTTGGGGTATTGTTATGCGGTAAGCGAAGGAGAGGAGAGGACTGTGGCTTACGATCTTCCGCCGCTGCCCTACGAGTACAACGCGCTGGAGCCGACCATTGACGAAGAGACGATGCATCTCCACCACGAGAAGCATCACAACACCTACGTCACCAACCTGAACAGCGCGCTCGAGAATCACCCGGACGCCGATCCGGGCAACATCGAAGAGCTCTTGGCGAACATAAACAACGTGCCGGAGGACATCCGGAGGGCGGTCAGGAACAACGGCGGCGGCCACTCCAACCACACGATGTTCTGGCAGATCATGGGGCCCAACGGCGGCGGCGAGCCGGTCGGGGATCTCGCGGACGCCATAAACCAGAGCTTCGGCTCCTTCGACGCCTTCAAGGAGCAGTGGGCGGCGGCGGGCGCCCCGGGTGCCGTGTTCGGCTCCGGCTGGGTGTGGCTGATCGCCGCGCCTGATGGCTCCTTGACCATCGAGTCGTCCCCGAACCAGGACAGCCCCCTCATGGAGGGGAAGCTCCCGATCATCGGCCTCGACGTCTGGGAACACGCCTACTACCTGAAGTACCAGAACCGCCGTCCCGAGTACATAGACAACTGGTGGAACGTGGTCAATTGGGAAGAGGCCGAACGCCGCTACCAGGCTGCCAGATCCTCCTGATCTAAAAAGCCTTTCCGCGGCAAACTTCGAGCCCTCGGAGGTTTCTTCCGGGGGCTCTTTGCTGTCCGGTCCCCGGGAGAAATAAAGGCTCTCTTAAGATCTTCTCCGGGGTCCTCCGGTACACTTAGCGGGAGGGGTTTTCGAAGCTGAAAGGATATAAGAGATGCGTTTGGTCGTGATAGGCGGGGTAGCAGCGGGGACGAAGGCGGCTTCGAGGGCGCGGAGGGTCAATCCGGACCTCGAGATAACCGTCTACCAGGAGGAGCCGGAGATCTCCATCAGCGAGTGCGGGCTGCCGTACTTGCTCTCCGGCGTCGTAAAAGATCGCGACGATCTCGTCGCCCGTACCCCCGAGCAGTTCGCCGAGAAGGACGTCGAGGTCCTTGTCCGGCACCGGGTTACGAGAATAGACCCGGAGAACAAGACGCTCGCCGTCAGGGACCTCACGAAGGACGAGGAGTTCGAGGATTCTTACGACCGCCTCATCATCTCCACGGGCGCGAAGGCCGTCCTCCCCCCCATCGACGGCGCGGACCTGGACGGTGTCTTCGCCTTACGCTTCCTCACGGACGCCGACGCCATAATGAAGTATGTAAGGGAGCGCTCGCCACGGACGGCCGCGATCGTCGGCGGCGGGTACATCGGTCTCGAGCTGGCCGAGAACCTCAAGGAGCTCGGGATGGACGTCTCCCTTGTCGAGGCCGACGTACGGCTCGCCCGAGTCTACGGTTCCGAGGTCGCCGAAAAGATCCAAGAGCACCTGAGGAGCAAGGGGATCAGCGTCTTCGTCGAGGACGAGGTAAAGGTGCTAGCGGGCGACGACGGGGGACGCGTCCGGGCCGTGCATTGTGGGGCTGAGGAGATCGAAGCGGAGCTCGTGATCGTGGGGGCGGGCATAAAACCCTGCGTGGAGCTGGCCGAGGAGGCGGGGGCGGAGATCGGCGCGACGGGGGCGATCCGGGTGGACAAGTACCTGCGCACGAGCCTCCCGGAGGTGTGGGCCGCCGGGGACTGCGTCGAGTCGGCGAACGTGCTGACGGGCGAGGCAACCTGGGTACCTCTGGGGGATACGGCGAACCAGATGGGCCGCGTCGCCGGCACGAACGCGGCCAGAGGCTTCGCGGGCGTGGACGCCCTCCAGTTCCCCGGCGTCCTCGGTACCGGTGTCTTCAAGGTCTTCGATCTCGGGGTGGCGAAGACGGGCCTCTCGGAGGAGGACGCCGAAGAGGCGGGCTACGAGGTAGTGACGGCCGCCCTGGAATCCAAGAGCAGGGCCGGCTACTACCCGGGAGGCGGAGAGGTGTTCGTAAAGCTCATCGCCGACGGGGCGACGGGCCGCCTCGTAGGCGCAGAGATCGCCGGGGCGGATGCGGCCAAGTACGTGGACATCTGCGCCACGGCCATCTGGGGCAAGCTCTCCTACCCAGACCTCATCAACCTGGACCTTGCCTACGCCCCGCCCTTCGGCCCAGTCTTGAGCCCTATAATCCAGGCCGCCAGCATCCTGGCCAACGAGTTCGAGAAGAAGACCGAAGGCGTCAGGGCCGCCCTAGCCCGGTATTTGTGCCACGGCCCTATCTATGTCCTCCTCGGAGTACTCCAGGTTCACGAGTTCGCCGGCGAGGTACTGCTCGTAGGCGGAGAGGTCGAAGTGGCCGTGGCCGCAGAGGTTGAACAGGATCACCTTCTCCTCCCTCGCCTCTTTGGCCTCCAACGCCAAGTCAAGGGTAGCCTTGATCGCGTGCGTCACCTCCGGCGCCGGGATGATGCCCTCCGTCCGGGCGAAGAGCACGCCCGCCTCGAAGGTCGGGTTTTGGGCGTAAGCCCGCGCCTCGACGAGGCCCTCGTGGACGAGCGCCGAGATTATCGGGGAGTCCCCATGGTAGCGCAAGCCCCCGGCGTGGATGCCGGAAGGGACGAACGTATGCCCCAGCGTGTACATCTTCATCATCGGCGTGGTCCCCGCGGTGTCCCCGAAGTCGTAGACGTAGCGACCCTTCGTGAGCGTGGGGCACGAGGCGGGCTCGACGGCGAGTATCTTTGTGTCGCGCCCTCCTCTCAGGTTCTCCCGGATAAACGGGAACGCAATACCCCCGAAGTTCGAGCCGCCGCCGACGCAACCTACGACCACGTCCGGGTACTCGCCCGCCAGCTCCATCTGCTCTATGGCCTCCTGCCCTATGACCGTCTGGTGCAGCAAGACGTGGTTCAGAACGCTCCCCAGAGAGTACTTCGCGTCGCCGTGCGTCGCGGCGTCCTCGACGGCCTCGCTTATGGCTATCCCTAGAGACCCCGGAGAGTCCGGGTCGTCTTCGAGGATGTTGCGGCCCGCTTGCGTGAGGTCAGTGGGGCTGGGGTGTACGGTGGCGCCGTAGGTCTCCATCATGATCCTGCGGTACGGCTTCTGGCCGTAGCTGACACGGACCATATAGACCGTGCATTCGAGGTCCATCTGGCGGCAGGCGAAGGCGAGCGAGGAGCCCCACTGGCCGGCGCCGGTCTCGGTCGTGAGACGCCTCACACCTTCCTGCTTGTTGTAGAACGCCTGCGGGACGGCGGTATTCGGCTTGTGGCTTCCGGCGGGCGAGCCGCCCTCGTACTTGTAGTAGATGTGGGCGGGGGTATCGAGGGCTTTTTCGAGGCGGCGAGCGCGAAAGAGGGGCGTGGGACGCCAGAGCGCGTAGATCTCGCGCACCTCTTCGGGGATCCGTACGTAAGGCTCGGCGGTCACCTCCTGGCGGATGATCCCCTCCGGGAAGATCTCCTCGAACGCTTCGGGACCCACGGGCTCCTGCGTGGCTGGGTTCAAGGGCGGCGCGAGCTCGAACGGCAGGTCCGGGACGATGTTGTACCAGCTCTCCGGCAACGCCTTCTCGTCGAGCAGAAACTTGGTGGGCTCCATCCGAAAACCTCCGGTCTCTGGATAGCTTCTCGGCCTCCAGCTTACAGCCTCTCGCACCGCCGCGTTGGCGCTATCGACCGGAAGCGGGTGCCGCTAGGCACCCGCTGGGAGATTGATCTGGAGATACGGACCGATTCTTACGGCAGGATGGTTATAGCGTCGCCGATGGGACGCTCGCCGGTGGCGTCCGACGGGCGGTTGACGAGCGCCGGGCCAACGGTCACCGTCGTCGAGCCACCGCCGTCGAGGTTGACGGCCTCTTCGGCCCCGAGTGCCTTCATGATGCGCGCGCCCTCGACGAAGCTTGCCCCTACGCTGTAGTCCGGCCTGCGACCGTCCACCGCGACGAGGAGAAGGTTGCCGTTGGACGTGACGCCCGCGAGCGTGCGCGGGTTGCGCCGGATGCCAAAGCGGTAGTAGAACTCCGGGTTCTCGGGGTAGACGAAGCCCTCGGCGTAGGCGGTGATATCGGTGGCGCCCTTACTCACCAGCCGCGGACCACCGTTGACAACTCCGGTTCCCCGGGCGAGGGACTCGCCACCGCCCGTGGAAACCTTCGTAGAGACTCGTACTGTTGCGCGGGGCTTCGCGTGGGCGCGAAGCCAGTCGGCGCCTTCGCCTGTGCCGGAGAGGACCGAGCCGTCGGGCGGTATCGGCCCGCCGCGGCCCTCGCGCAGCTCGATCACGCGGCCCGAGGAGTCGAGGATGGCTTCGGCGCCTTCGCCAGGCTCGGTAGTCGTCCCGAAGATCGGGGTGAACTGGATCAGCTCGCTCTCGTCGGTGCAGGTGAAGTCGTGCTTGGGCCTCTCGGTCGGTTGGTCACCGCCCTCGCCGCCGCAGCCCCGGATCAGACCGGGTTTGCGGTTCCGACCGTCGACCTCGCGCCTCGCACCGTCGGAGGAAACCGCCTTCAAGGTGTCCGAGAGGGCGGCGACGTCGGCCCCTTTGCCATCCCCCTCGGGGAGGATGAGGCTGGTGCGGCCGTCTACCGCTTCGCTCACGAGCTCCCCATCGAGCACGGAGATGCCGGCCAGGTCCCCCGGCGTGCCGTCGTTCGCGCCGATCACGAAGTATCCACCGTTTATGGCCGCCAGAGAGCCGGTCCGGGCGGAGATCGAGGTAAGAGGTTCCCTCTCCGGGACTATCTCGGTCGCGAGCTCGGGGAGAAGCGTCCCGTCGAAGCGGTCCGGGTTTACCTCGAGGACGTGCACGACCCATGGTCCCGTCGTCTTCCTACCGTCCTCGCCGGTGTACACGACGCGGGTACCCGTGTACCCGTCCGAAGTTACCGGTTCGGACCAGATAGCCCAGGGGACCGCGCCCGGGATCGTCAGGCGCCCGCCTAGAAACGGTCTCGATGCGTGGCTCGTAACCGTCAGTCCTCAGCTGCTCCGCGATACTCTCCGCCGCGGCCCGGTCGGCCTTGAAGGCGACGTCCACCGTGTAGAAGTCCTCCTCGGACTGCTCGCCGCGCTCGATGCGCGTGTAGGTTACGCCGGGCGTTACCCGCTCGGTGGTCCGGGTCTCGTCCAGACCGGGCCGCCCGAGGGGCAGCTCGTCGCTGGAGTACTTGTACCGTTCCGGCGCGGCGGTCGCAGGAACGGAGCCAAGCACGACCAGGAACAGGGCCGTCAAGGCGTAGAGCGTACTTTTCTTGAGGCTCATCGATTTTCTCTCCAGGATGTTTGGACGTTACGACGCCGGGGGTGGGTTTCCTTCGACGATCTCAGGCCGGAAGCTGAAGACCTCGGGGTTGCGAGTGTCCACCGAGGCGCGGACCCAGTGTACGTTCGGGCTGCCAAAGGTCTCGACGCGGGTGAAGTTCGGCAGGGGCTGGCCGGAGGAGATCGCAGGCCTGTCTATGCGGAAGGTGTGGGTGTCCCCGTGAACCAGCACGACCGGTCGGTCAAAGGCCACGACCTCCTCTTCGAGGGCTGCCTTGAACTCGGCGAAGCCTGAGGGCTCGTTGACATCCTCCTCGAAGATGTTCGCCTGCATGACCAGCATCACCCCGGCGCCGCCGTTGGCCTTGGCCTCGTCGAACGTCCCGGCCAGCCACTCCAGGTTGGCTGCGTTGCGTGCCCGGTACTCCTCCTCGTTGCCGACAACCGCGCCGTTGGGGAGGGTGAAGGGACGGTTGTTGTTGGAGCCCACGAGGTGCAGGGTGGCGAAGGAGACGCCGCCGCGACTCCAGCGAACGTTCTCCGGATACTCCTCACTCTGGCGGGCGAGGGGGATGGTCTTGCGGCCGAGCGACTCGTCCGT
>JAIVIG010000408.1 GCA_020200675.1 Actinomycetota bacterium | reverse complement strand
GCACCGATGTGTACGAGAAAGGGGGCTTCAAGGAGAAACAAGAAGCCCTCGAAAGGGAGCAGAAGTGGCAACTGGTCGACGTGAGCGCTCCCTTCGCGCACCTGCGCTTCGAAGACCCGGATCTCAAGATTCAGGTCTTCGCGTACCGGGTGCTTTAAACACACGCTCAGCCGCAAACCTACGTTTGCCTCCCGTCCGCCGCGGCGAGGAAACGTCTTCGGCAACGCGTCTCCGGTCGCGTTGCCCCGTTCGCGACGTGCGGTAAGCATCTAAGACCGTCGGGAAGTTGCTCTCTATCATCCAACGAAAGACTCTTTCGGGCGTAGGATCGTAAAACGGAGAAGCTCTGCCGACGAGCAGAGACCACAAAGGGTCACACACAAGATTGCATGAGAGTACGTGTGCCCAAGTTTCGACGGTTATATACGCTTTCCTATGCTAGTTGGACATCAACTGCAGGTATAACTTGCTTCGCGGAGCATATGTTGGTATAGAGGGAGTCCTAAGTAGGAGATGCAGCGGAGTTTTGTTTGTGCCACACGAGGTGGAGGTTTGAGCAGTCGGTTTTGCGGAGGGCAAATTGCATTACGACCTGGCTTCTCTTCGCCGGGGGCCGGCTCTTTTGCTGGACTTTCTGCCGAGCGCGGGAAATTTGACATGAAAAGAGACATACAAAAGGCATCCGCCGCTTGTGTTGCTTCGTTGCCGATCCCCGGCAGGGGCGGGGTGGTCCCGCTGGCCGGTAGGCCGAAGGATTTCTTGAGAACCTGAGGAGGGTGCGTTCGTGGGAGTGAAGAGTACCGGGCAGGTCACGGCGGAGGGGACAAATGCCGCCGGGGACGAGATAGAAACCACGAACGCAAGAGAGGCCGACGCCGACAGTACCATCGCCGAACTGGTCTCCAGGGCCAGGGCGGCTATGGGCATCTTCGAGCACTACGACCAGGAGCGGGTAGACGAGGTGGTTCAGGCGGTGGCCTGGGCCATCATCAAGAGAGAGAACGCCGAGGAGTTGGCGCGACTCGCGGTCGAGGACACGTGCCTCGGAAAATATGAGGACAAGGTGGACAAGAACCGGCGCAAGAGCCTGGGGACCTTGCAAGATCTCCTGGACCCGACGGCGAGATCGGTCGGCGTCATCGAGGTCGACAAGGAGAAGGGGATCACGGAGATCGCCAAACCCGTCGGTGTCGTCGCCGCCGTAACTCCTTCCACCAACCCGGCCGCAACCCCGGCCAACAAGACGATGATGGCCTTGAAGGGTCGCAACGCGATAATCATCGCCCCCTCGCCGAAGGGGGCTTCGACCTGCAAGCTCCTCTTGCAGTACATACACGAGGAGATGTCCAAGATCGGGGCGCCCCTCGACCTGGTCCAGGCGCTGCCACGCGTCGACAAAGAGCTGGCGCACGAGCTCATGAAGCAGGCGGACTTCGTGACCGTCACCGGCTCCGGCAACAACGTCCACGCCGGACAGACCTCGGGGACGCCCAACGCCTGCGTCGGCGCGGGGAACGTCGTCTCGGTCGTCGATTCCACCGCGGAGATCGAGGAAGCCGCCCGCAAGATCCGGACGAGCAAGACCTTCGACTACGGGACGAGCTGCTCCAACGACAACTCGGTCGTCGTCGAGTCTCCAGTTCACGAAGAGATGGTCGAAGCCCTGAAGAGAGAGGGCGGGTATTTGTGCGACGACGAGGAACGCGCGCTCCTGGGGGAGGCGTTGTGGCCCGGCGGGGGGAAGCGCAGCAGTGAGACTCTCTGCAAGGCCCCTTCGGTCATAGCGGAGGTAGCCGGTCTGGAGAACCCCGAGGCGCGCGAGGCCTCCTTCTTTATGGTCGAAGGGAAGGGGGTGGGGGAGGAGGACCTCTTCTCGGGTGAGAAGCTTTCGGTGGTCCTTACCGTTTATAGAGCCGCGGATTTCGATGAGGCGCTGGACCTCACCAGGCGGATACTGGATTACGTGGGCCGGGGACATTCGTGCGGGCTGCACACCACGAGCGAGGCAAACGTCGAGCGGATCGGGCAGGAGATGGACGTCTGCCGTTTGCTGATAAACCAGATCCAGGTCTTCGGTAACGGAGGAAGCTTCGACAACGGTCTCGGCTTCACGCTCTCCATGGGGGGCGGCAGCTGGGCCGGAAACAACATCGACGAAAACCTGTCCTACAGGCACTTCCTGAACATCACCAGGGTGTCCCGGACCATACCGGAGGTCGTCCCGACCGAGGATGAGCTTCTGGGGTCCTACTGGTCCAGGTACGGACGCTAGAAGGGCGTAGCTCGTCGTGAAGCTCTTCGAGTACCAGGCCAAGGAACTCTTCGAGGAGGCGGGCATCCCCGTCCCCAAGGGAAAGCTAGCAAAGGATGCGGCCGAGCTCGACGGCGTTTTGGAAGAGGTTGGGCTGCCGTGTGCGGTCAAGGCGCAGGTCCTTCGGGGCGGACGTGGAAAAGCGGGGTTGATACAGCTCGCCTCCACGGCCGAAGAGGCCCGGGCGAAAGCGGAGCGTATCTTCGACTCGATCGGGGACGGGCGCAGCGTGCTCGTCGAGCAAGCGCTGGACATAGAAAGGGAGCTCTACCTGTCGATCACCCCCGAGCCTGTCTCCGGCTCGGCGCTGGTCCTGGCCAGCGCCGAGGGCGGGGTTGAGATCGAAGAAGTCGCCCGCACCATGCCCGAAAAGATAGTTCGGGAGCGCGTCGACCTATCTGAAGGGCTGCTGCCCTACGAGGCGCGGAACGTAATGTTCGAGCTGGGTCTGGAAGGGGATGAGGCCAGGCGAGGCAGCGCGATGCTCATGAACCTCTACGACCTTTTTCAGAGATACGACGCCGAGCTGGTCGAGGTCAACCCGCTGGTGGCGACGGAGAGCGGCGCCCTCGTCGCCGCGGACGGGAAGGTGACCATCGATGACGGCTCGCTGGGCCGCCAGAGCCGTTTCCCTCTGAGCAGGGATTACTTCGAGAGCGACGTCGAGTACGAAGCGGCCGCGGAGGGCATCCCCTACATCGAGTTCGATGGGGACATCGGCCTTATGTGCGCGGGGTCCGGCCTGACCAACGTCATTTACGACCTGGTCAATTACGGGGGCGGGAGCGTGGCCAGCTACGTCGAGTTTGGCGGGCCGAACTACCGCAAGGGCGCCAAGGCCATGGAGCTAACGATGCTGAGCAAGCCCAGGGTCCTACTGGTCGTGACGTTCGGGACCATCGCCCGGGCCGACGTCATCGCCGAGGATCTGGCCGAGGCGATCGGACGCCTCCAACCAGACTTTCCTATCGTTACGGCCATCCGGGGGACGGGAGAGGAGAAGGTTCGGCAGCTTCTTCGCGATTCCGGTCTCGAGTTTTTTGACGATACCGAGGATGCGGTAGAGAGGGCCATCGAGCTCGCGGGGGACGCGAAGAGATGAGCGTCATCATAGATTCGGCGACGCGGGTGCTGGTGCAGGGGATCACCGGCAAGGAGAGCAGGTTCTGGACGGGGCACATGATCGACTACGGCACGAACGTCGTGGCCGGTGTTACGCCTGGCAAGGAAGGGCAGGAGGTAGAAGGGGTGCCCGTCTTCCACTCCGTCCGGCGAGCCGTCGAAGAGTTCCCGGCGGACGCCTCCCTGCTCTTCGTGCCGCCGCGTTTCGCCCGTGACGCGGTGTACGAGGCACTGGATGCCGGTATCCAGAAGGTCGTGGTCCTGTGCGAGGGGATACCCCTGCACGA
>JAIVIG010000156.1 GCA_020200675.1 Actinomycetota bacterium | reverse complement strand
GCACAGTGTTCCGCTTGTCTGGCGTACCAACGCGGAGGTTGGCGGAAGAAGCCGACCAAAGCAGGATCCCTCTGCAAATCATCGTCCCGACTGTCCCCATCGTCCCGAATGTGCTCTTTTGCAGGCGTTTCTTCCGGGACGATCTTTTCGCCCGTATCGTCCCGGGATCGTCCCGCATCTGCAGGGACCGTCCCGGCCTGATTCTTGCGGTTTGCAGGACTTTCTTGCCCTGCGGGACGGTCGGGACGATGGGGACGCTTTTTTGCACTGTTATTCTTTCTGAGACGCTTGGCCCTTTTGCGCTCACCGCCGGGGAGTCTCGCGTCCTCGTACTCTATGCCGATGCCCCGGAGCGCCGGTGCCAGCCGCTTGAGCCGTCCGCTCAACGCGTTCGGGGCGCCGGGCCATACCTTGGTGTGCTTGATGCCCTCTCCGACAAGCTGGTTCAAAGCTTCCCACAACTCGCCGGCCGTCCCGGTCCATTCGTCTCGGTCCTCCATGAACTCACGGATGGCGATGGCAACCGGGTCGGCTTCTAGCGCGCTCTCCGTGGCTTCGGCACGATTGCCAGCGTAGGCGTCCATGAACGTGCCCGGCTCCCAGCCCAAAGCGTCCTCCGCCGCCGTGGCCCACACGGCGAAATCCGCCATCCTCGGCATAGCTTCGAGCCGTACGCCTTCGACCGCTCCCAAGGCGCCCGCCACGGCGTCGAACAGCGCGGCCAGTAGGCGCGGACGCGCCTTCTCGAACTCTTGCCAGAGCTGCTTCTCGGGACGGCGCTTCTCCTCGGGTATCGGTGGCAGCGTCACCACCAGGGCGCGGTCCAAGAGGTCGGGGCGGGTGGCAACGTCCGCGATGCCGTTGAGGATCAGGGGGCGGGTGGCGTCGAAGAGGACCTCTTCGGAGTCGGTGTAGAGCTCGCGGGCGGAAAAGCCGCCACCGGTCGAGAGCCTGCCCATGGCGTCCGAGAGCCAGGGCTGGAGCGTGGATATGTTGTCGAAGGCCACACACCACGAGTTGGTGGCGGCTATAACGAGGTCCCTCTCGTTGCGCGGGGTGGTCCGGAGCGGTGCAGTCGAAGGGTCCACGAGGGAACGCACCAGGCGTTCCGCGGTGCTCTTGGCGCTGCCCTGCTCGCCCTGGAAGAGGAGCACCGGGTATGGTCCCGTCGGCCTCAATGCCTGCACGAGCCAAGCCCCGATAAGCTGTATAGCGCCTTCGTCGGAGACGTTGATAAAGGCGCGCAAAAGATCGTCCAGACCGTCCCTACCGTCCCGCGGCGCCATCGAAGACGTCGGTGTGGGCAGCGCCAGCATCCCGCGAGAGCGTCGGAAGCGTACCGGCGTGCCTTCGCTGGGCAGCACCCTCCAGCCGCTAGCCGTAATCTCCACGACCTCCCACCGCTCGTTGGCCAGGTCAACGTAGATAGTTTGGCTGGCCGCACTGCTCGCAACGCGGACATAGACCTCCCTCTCTGTGCCGTCGAATTGCGCGCGGGCCTCCAGCAGCCCCAGAGCATCTTGCAGGGCCTGCGCTCCTGGTGGTCGGTCATGCCGGTTGAAGAACTCGCGTACGAGGTAGCGTCGGAAGCCTTTGGACTTGACTTGATGCGTCTCTCGATGATCGCCTACGGGGACCGAGGCAAACGCCTCTCCGGCTGGTGTGTGGAACAGTTCCGCGCCAGCCGCGCACCTAACGAGCAGTTGGGCCTGGGTCGGGCGGTCTTCTTTTTCCTCCGGGGCGGTCTCTCGCTCGCGGGCCTCGTCTGCGCCGGGAATGCCTACCGGCCTACCCTTGTGCGTGATGTTCGCGCTCCAGCCGAACACATCTTCGAGCTCTGCGTAGAGGCCGGGCGTGATTTCTTCGAGCTTCGGGCAGCCGGTAGCCCTTCCCTCTGTAATGGCCTGCGCCGTGGTTCGCAGCGTGTTCGGGACCTCCCTCTCGGCGCGCTCGACGAGGTCTCCGCCGGCCTTCGACCACGCTCTTACCAGAATGTCTTCCGCGTCCCCCTGAGGCACCTCACGGGCTAGCAGGACACCGCAGAGGTGTCGGAGGTGCTCGTGGCGTCCTCCGACGGGTATACCAGCGACGTGACAAGCAATCACCTCCGCCGCTCTCTCCCTGCGTTCCAGAGGCAGCGAGCGTGGGGCGTCGGACTTCTCCTCCTTTTTCGGCCAGAGCTCAAGGGGTAACACAGGAAGCTTCGTCCTGTCCGGTATGCCGTTCGTCCACGTCCGACCCCGGCTTGGAGGTGCGGCCACGTATCCGCCGTCGCCCTTCCGGTCGAGTCCGTCTCGGACGTTGTTGCTCGTGACCTTGCCATTGCGGGGGTGGCGAAAGTACCAGTGCCCGCCACGCCTGGTCCAGGCCGTCGGTTCGCCGTACTCCGCTTCCATCCTTGCAGCGGCTTCCGGCGTGTCCGCGTCTATCACCACGACGCCGGAAGGAAGTCCGGTGGCGAAAGCCACGTCGTGGTGCTCGCGGCCCTCGGTTATCCATTTCGCCACCTCGCTAACATCTGTGGTACCGGCGTAGAACCTGCCATTCGTCGTGCTGCTCGGAGAGCACCGCTCCCACGAGCCGGACGACGGCCGCCTCGTTCGGGAAGATCCCCACCACGATGGCCCGCAGCTCGTCCGGCGGTAACGCCTCCAACTGACACGTCCTGACACCGGTCCAGTTCTTCGTGCGCGAGCTCGTCTCCTTTGGCGGCGCGGTGGGCAGGTCGAACATGGATATGTGCTCCTCGGCCAGGGCCACGCGGACGAACAACCGATCCCGGTCGTGGCGGGCTACCAGCCCCGGCGCGTCCTGTGAGAGAAAACCCCAAACGTCCTCGACCAGCGAGTCGAAGATGCTTTCCCCGTCGGGGTCGTAGTCGCCGAGGTGCAGCATGACCGGCGTCTTCCCGTCCTAGACGTAGGAGTCGTGGAACCACTTCGCCAGGTCCCGGCGCGCGGTGAGGCTGTCGAAGCCCGAACACGAGTAGACGGGGACGGAGAAGTCTCTGAGGGCCTCGTGCATCTGCGGCATCATGCCCTCGGCCTCGCAGTGGAGCCTGATAGCGTAGCCCTGGCCCGCCAGCTTGTCTTTTGTGTAGCTTCGCCCAAGGCGGTGAACGTAGGAGTAGAAGTCATCCTCACCGTCGAAATGCAGGTGATTCATGACCGACGCGGAATCGTCCCTGATAGCCTCGAAGGGGATCATGCGCGCCCGCCTCGCCCTCACGAGGTAATTGCCGAGCCGCTCGTAAGCCTGCTCCGTCTTCGGGTAATCGAACGCCCCCACCAGCCGGTAGAAGATCTGCCGCACCGTCAGGGGCAGGTACGCTCGATACTCGGAGAGCATCTCGCTAACCTGGGCGAGCACGTCCTCGGTCTCCGCGCGAGGACGCCACGGCGCGTAGCCCTTCGGCCGCTTACGGCCGTTGTTACGGCCCACCGTAACTTTGCCCATCAAGCCAAAACCCCGCCCTCGAAGTCGAGGGCCCCCATCGCCGCTTCGACGGTAAAGACGTCAGCCTCTACGCCGCGAAGCGTCCGGAGCGTCCGGACCACGGTTTCGGGCCCGCAGTATGCCAGAAAAGGGTGTTCGTGGAAGAGGTCTCGCAGCTCTGGCAGTAATCCAGAGCTAGTCTTGCATAATGTTTGTGGCGCGAAAGTCATGCACAGATCTCTCTTTCGTGTCGTCGCCGTTGGTACTGGTCATGCCAGCGGCCTTTTCACGTTCATGGATAGCGTCAAGCACGAACTTGTAAACGGCGGCGAGCGTGGCCGCTTCGGTCTCCGGCGTGGTACTGGATTGCGGGGTGTAGGAGATGCGCCGCGCGTTATTCAACCGCTGCTCCTAGCACATCTTCTGGCCGCTTCAGCTTTCGGGGACGAGCGCCGACGCCCATGCCTTCCAGTAGGGCAATATCAAACGGGGTGTAGATTCGGCCGTTGAAATCGCGTCGAGCCGGCGGGGTGCGTCCTTGCCACTCCAGCATCCTGAGATACTGCGGACTGACGCTTAACAACTCTGCTGCTTTCCCTATGTGAATCACTCTGTCGTTCATCTAGACGACAGCTTAAGCGTGGGGTTATAGGTATAAAAGCTACGACAACCTCGTGAGGTTGTCGTAAGTAGTTCAAGCTAATTGGACTTTTTCTTCTTCTGAATCTCTTCGTGGCCAGCCCTTGCGGCGTCGCTTGCAACCTTGTCCGACTCCAGCCCAAACTTTTCTCTTAGTTTCTTATGCGTCCATTTTCGGCGCCGTCTATCCGTTGGCTTCTCCGGGTCTGGTGAGTTTCGGTGGTCAAGCAGAACTGCACACTGGACCTTAAACACTCTGCTTCTAACAAACGGGGGCCCTCCCTGCGGGTTATGTCCTTCCCTCGCTCGAACCACCTCGAGCATCCTCTCGACCTCTTCGCTGGTAACGGTCTCTAGGTCGAGCTCGATGCGTTTGTGTTCCGAGGTCGTCCCGAAGTCGTGCCACTCCCTTACCCGGCGTTCCGCTTCCTCCCCTATCTTTCCTGCCTCGTTAAGGTAGCGCTGGAAGAATTGGCGCTTCGCGGCCTCAAAATCTGATTCACCGACCTCCGGGTACAATTCCCACATCTTTTCGACGACCATCTCATCGTACTCACGCGATATCGCCCGCTGCATCTGGCGCTCTTTCAGTTCTTGGCCCCACACTACCCCAAGAACGGGCTGTTCTCGTGCCCCTGCTTCTCCTGAGAGGAGGGGAAAGCCCCCGTATTCAACCAACGGCCATAAGTCTTCCTCGACGGGCGGGTTGTATAGCACGCAGGCAGCGGCAAACCGGTACCACGACAGCCGGTATTCAGAGAACGGAGGACTGCCATGATGGGGAGGACGGTCCTCCAGATACCCCTCAGGCACACCGCGAAGCAGCGGGTAGAGGATATGTTCAGATTCCAGCGGCAGTTCGGCCAGCGGCTCTATTTGCCAGCGGGCGCGCACTTCCTTAACCGCTTCCCAGAAGCTGCCCTGTTCAATCAAGAGTTCGATTATTAGATCTTCCCTCAAACGTTGAAGTCGGGCCTTCGCAGACGAGCCGTAAGTTTTAGGCGACGGCCTTTTGCCAGTTGCTTCTTTCACTTCCGGCATGTCATCTGGCGGGTGCTGCTCACATCGGCCGCAGAGGCCCCCTTCGCGATGTACTGTTGGGGGCTTGTCCGAACGCAGCTTACGGACGTGGTAGCAGCTTTGCCCGCTGGCACAGCGGGGTTTTGATAAACTCCCCATCGGTTAGTGGCGCGGGCTTCAGACTCTAGCGGGAGCGGCCCGCGCCGCGTCTCCTTTCTTTAAGCTCTCGCCAATTCTAACCGCTCGGCGCCGTCTTCAGTAAGCAGGACGCGGAATGCCAGGCCTCGATTTTCGTAGTTTAGAACCGACGAGCAGCCGCCGATGCTCTGCATAAGCGTTGGGCCGCGGGGTGATGAGGATCTGGACAAAGACACGTTGAGTAACGTCGAGGAGACGGGGGAGTTCGTCGTAAACATCGTCTCCCTGTCCCTCTCGAACACGATGTTCGAGTCTTCCAAGAACCACCCGCCCGAAGCCGACGAGTTCGAGAAGGCGGGCCTCACCCCGGCCCCCTGCGAGGTCGTCGGGGCCCCGCGGGTAGAGGAGGCGGGCGTGAGCATGGAGTGCCTCCTAGACCGGGTCCTCCCTCTGGGCACGGATCACCTCGTCATAGGACGCATGGTCCGCTTCCACGTCCAGGACGAGCTCTACGGAGATAACGGTCGCATCGACGTGGCCGGCCTCGACCCTCTGGGCCGCCTCGCCGGCGACTACACCAAGGTAGAGACCATCTTCGAGCTGCCGAAGGATGATCTCTGAACGTTGTAGCCGCTCCGCTAGCCGGGTAAGTAGACGAGCGGAGGGACCGAACAGACCATCACCGAGGAGGAGAGAGTGTCGGAGGAGCACAATGTGGACAGGGTGAGCGACGAGCAGTCCTCGCAAGGCCGGATGGGACAGCGATACCTGGCTTCGGGCGAGTCGGTCTCGATGCGCTTGTGGGAGAACGAGCAGCCCGGCGAGCCCAAGCCCGAAGCCGCGCGTGAGTACGAGACCGTAGGCTACGTCCTCGCGGGCCGGGCCGAGCTGCACCTGGAGGGGGAGGTCGTAGAGCTGGCCACCGGCGACTCCTGGACGGTCCCCAGAGGCGCCACGCACACGTACAGGATCCTCGAACCCTTCACCGCCGTAGAGGCTACCAGCCCGCCCGCCGAAGTTGGCGACCGCGACGCTCCCTAAATGGGCGCTTGGCTAGTTAGATGGGTATCTATTGATAGGGGTTGGGGGCGCCGAATTAGTCGTCGCCCTGGCGTTGTCTGCCCTGCTCGTCTATCTCGTCTTCCGCAATCGGGTACCATTGGTGGTCCTGATCCTACTCGTTGTCATGCTGTCGCCGATAGTCGCGTTCGTCAGTATCGTGATCGTCTTGAGAGCCTTGGCTGCGCTGCTTCAGCGTTGAGTACCACCTCGAAACGAGCCTTCGGGGGCGTGAGTTACTGTTTACCGACAGCCGGTAGCTCTTACGCCGCGAACTGGGATTGGTAGAGCCGGCGGTAGGCTGAGGGCCTCGAGAGTAGCTCCTCGTGGGTGCCCTCCTCGACGACACGTCCCTCTCCCATTACCAGGATGCGGTCGGCGCGGCGCACGGTCGAGAGGCGGTGGGCGATGACTATGCTGGTGCGTCCGGCGAGGAGCCTGTCGAGGGCGGTTTCTATCCTCGCTTCGGTGGCGAGGTCTACGCTGCTCGTCGCTTCGTCGAGGACGAGTAGCTTGGGGTCGGCGAGCAGGGCGCGGGCGAAGGCCACGAGCTGGCGCTCCCCGACGGAGAGGCGTCCGCCGCGCTCTCTCACCTGCGTCTCGTAGCCCTCCGGGAAGCGCCGGATGAAGTCGTCGGCCCCGACGGTCCTGGCGGCGGCGATTATCTCCTCGTCGGTGGCGTTTGGGCGTCCGTAGCGGATGTTGTCCTTTATGGTGCCGGTGAAGAGGAAGGTGTCCTGCAGAACCACGCCCATGTAGCGACGCAGGGACGAGCCGCGGACGGCGCGCAGGTCCTGACCGTCGATGCGTACCTCGCCTACCGTCGGGTCGTAGAAGCGGCTGAGGAGCTTGACGACGGTGCTCTTGCCCGCGCCGGTCTCGCCGACGATGGCCAGCGTCTCGCCGGGCTTTATGCGGAAGCTGACGTCTTCCAGGACGACGTCCTCGCCGTAGGCGAAGCTTACCTGGTCGAACTCCACGTCGCCGCTCAGGTCGCGCAGGTCCTTCGCGTCCGGCGAGTCGGCGCGGTCGGACTCGGTGTCGAGGACGGCGAAGACCTTTTCGAGGGAGGCCAGGGTGCTCTGCAGGTCGCTGTAGAGCTGGCTCAGTTGTTGGATGGGTTGGAAGAACATGTTGAGGAGGCCGACGAACGCGACGAGCTCGCCGACGCTCATCTGCCCGTTGACGACCCGGAAGCCGCCGTAGAGCAGGACGACGCCGAGGCCGACGGAGCCCAACAGCTCGACGCCGGGGAAGTACACGGAGCTCAGGAGGGTGGCTCGGGCGTTGGCGCGGCGGTAGGCGTGGTTTCGTTCGTCGAACCGGCCAGAGCTCTTCTTCTCGCCGGTAAAGGCCTGGACGACGCGCATGCCGGAGACGTTCTCCTGGAGGTGCGCCGCTACTTCGGCCACCGCCTCTCGGGCGGCGCGGTAGGCCTTCCAGCTCTCGATGCGGAAGACGGTCGTACCCACGACCATGACGGGGAGGATGGAGATCGTAGCGAGCGCCAGGCGCCAGTCCACGAAGAAGATGGCTATGAAGACGCCGACCAAAATCAGGCCGTTCTTGACCAGGTTCTGGACGCCGTCGTTGAGGAGGGTGTTGAAGTTCTCGATATCGTTCGTGAGGCGCGAGATGATCCAACCGGCCTTCTGCTCGGAGTAGAACTGCAGAGAGAGGGACTGCAAGTGCCCGAAGAGCGCGTTCCTGATGTCCAGGATCATGTGTTGGCCGATCCAACCCATCCCGATCGTCTGGACATAGGAGAGCGCCCAGGTCGCCAGATTGACGAACACGTAAATGGCGACCATCGCGTAGATTACCCTCAGGCTGCCCGCCACGAGCCCCTCGTCTATGGCGTACCCGATTATCAGCGGCTCCGAGAGGCTCGCCGCCGTGACCAGCACCGTGACGAGCCCGAGACCTAACAGCCGAGCCTTGTAAGGCGCCGCGAACGTGAACAGCCGCAGCAGCGGGAAATCGAGCAGGTAAGACTTCAGGCGTCTCACGCCGGCATCCTCTCTTCGCGTCTCTCCTCGCCGTAGAGCGCGTGGTAGCGGCCGCGGCGGCGCAGGAGCTCCTCGTGCGTGCCGGCCTCGACGACGCGTCCTCTCTCCAGGACGACGATGCGGTCGGCGAGGAGTATCGTCGAGAGCCGGTGGGCGACGATAAAGGTCGTGCGTCCGGACGATTCTTGCAGAGTGCCCCGCAGGGCCTCCTGGATGGACTTCTCCGTCTCGGCGTCCACGCTGCTGGTCGCGTCGTCGAGTACGAGTATCTTCGGGTCCTTGACGAGGGCGCGGGCTATGGCGACGCGTTGTTTCTGGCCGCCGGAGAGGGTGATGCCCCACTCGCCGACCATCGTGTCGTAGCCTTCGGGGAAGGCGAAGATCTGATCGTGAATCCCCGCTGTCTTCGCCGCCTTCTCGACCTCCTCCATACCCGCGTCCGGGTTGCCGAAGGTGATGTTGTCCCGGACCGTCTCCGAGAAGAGGAACGTCTCCTGCGGCACTATCCCCACGTTCCGCCGCAACTCCTCGGGGTCGAGCTCTCGGACGTTCGCCCCGCCGACCAGGATCGAACCCCTATCGGGGTCGTAGAAGCGGGGGACGAGGGAGAGCAGGGTCGACTTCCCCGATCCCGTAGCGCCGACCACCGCCACCGCCTCCCCGGGCTCCACCCGCAGGTTCACGCCCTCGAGGACGGGTTCGTCGCCGCTATCGCCGACCTCGTACGAGAAGGAGACCTCGCGGAACTCGACGGCGGGGGCGGCTTCGGGGAACGGTACGGGACGTTTCGGCGGGAGAACGTCTGGCTCTGAGTCCAGGATCTCGAACACACGTTCGCAGGCGGCCAGCGCCCGCTGGCCCTGGTCTATGACCATCCCGAAGCCCTGCATCGGCCAGACGAGCTGCATGAGATAGAGCTGGAAGAGGGCGAACTCACCGACGGTCAGCGTTCCCTCCACCACGGCCCGGCCACCGAAGAGTATAAGGATGGCGACGGAGGTCGCGGGCAGGAAGCTCATCCCCGGTATGTAGAACGCCCGCAGGCCCCGGGCGGCCAGCGTCTCGTTCAAGACGCCCTCGGCCCGGTCTCCGAAGCGGTCCGTCTCGAAGGGCTCGCGGGAGAAGCTCTTCACGACGCGGATGCCGGAGACGTTCTCCTGAACCACGGTCGTCACGTCGGCGAGCTTCTGCTGGACGGACCGGAAGATGGGATGGACCTTGGCCGCGAAGCGCCACGCCGCGAACGCGAGGAACGGCATGGGGCTCAGGACGATCAGGGCGAGAGGCGCGTTCAGGTAAAGCAGCGCCGCCGAGACCACGACGAGCGTGAGTAGGCTTATAAAGAGCTGGAACATCCCCCAGCCGACGAAGGAGCGGACCACCCGCAGATCGTTCGTCGTCCGCGAGACCAACTCTCCGGTCGAGGCCTTATCGTAGAAGCCGTGGTGCAGGGATAGCATCTTCTCGAAGAGCGCCTTGCGCAGCCGGTACTCGACTACGTGCCCGAGGTAGTTGGTCGAGTAGCGTCGCCCGAAGCCGAAGAGGAAGCGCAAGAGCGCCAGCCCGAGGATACCGCCGGCGAGCGGCCACAAAAGGTCCGGCCTGCCCGATCCGTCCGTTGGGAAAGCCCGGTCTATACCCTCCTTAACGAGCCAGGGTATCGCGATGCCCGCGAGCGTAAGGCCCACGGCGCAGGTGAAGCCGAGGACCAGCAGGTAGCGTCTACCAAGGGTGAAAGACATCAGCCTGTAGAAATTCTTCAAAAACCCGCCGCTTCTAAGAAAGGTTGCCCGTACATGGGGAGTGGCCACAGGATAACTCCGCCGGCCACAGCGTATACCGGTAGTTTGTTGTTAGCGGACATAGAGGTAGAGTCCTCTGCCCGAAAACAACAGCTCAAGCAACTCTTTTAACTC
>JAIVIG010000155.1 GCA_020200675.1 Actinomycetota bacterium | reverse complement strand
AAGACCTTCTCTAGAAGGAGGGAAGTACACGTGCCCCCGCCGAAGAAAGAAGCCAAACGCACCGTAGAGAAGGTTTCGAGGAGGAAGGGATCCGGCGGCAAGAAGAGCGAGAGTCCCGCGGGTTCGGGAAGGGGCGTCGCCAAGGTCAGGAAGTCAGCCAAGGACCTAAAGCGCAACGGCGGAGCTCCCACAATAAGTGCCCTCTACCCGGTGGGAGAAATCCCCATCCCTGTAGCCTCCGAGTTGGCCAAGATCGGGTCGCCCGATAATCAGATTACGCCACAGCAATTGAGTCTTCCGTTTTACGGCAATTACTGTGGACGCGGCCATGGCGATCCGACCGGGAATACGCCGCCGATAGACGCGGTCGATGCTGTCTGTCGGGAGCATAATCGGTGCTACCGTCTCCTTGGCGACTTCGATAGCCAGTGTGATCGTGACTTGATCGAAAGTATGCCAAGCGCCATAGCCAGCACCCCGTCCCCGATAGGGAAAAATGCGGGGGTTCTGGCGCTGCTCTATTTCTCGTTAGCCGAACGGAACCTTGCACTTGGCGAAACCCTCTTTAAGAGAATCTAACAGGAACCGCCGAGAAAGGCGCCTATTCTCGAAAACTAGGTTGCCGGTGTAGCAACAGCATGTTGAAAAAGCCGATGCTAGGCTCATCTGCAGTCCCAAATCGGCCTTTATCACCCCGAAATAGGGGGGTTCAGGGGTTTTCGAAGCCGAATCGAGGGCCAGAGGCAAGCCACGGAGAGCTTTTCAACAGCCTGGCAACTTCTCGGCAACCCAGAGGACATGAGGGCATAGAAAGAGGGCCAGGACTGACAACACCCCGGCCCTCGCTGCTTCTTGCGTCAGTACTGCGTGCCCGCTCTTTCCTAGCGCTTCTTCTCTTCGCCTCCCAAGAGCTTGTCCGTGACCCCACGTACCGGGTCCGTGACTCCGCCTACCGTATCCGTGACACCGCCTACTGGTAACGCCGAGGCTGCTTCTTGTGCGACGACTTCCCCTTGTAGGACGTATCCGTTACCTGAGATCTTGCTCCCGTAGCGTACTCGTCGGCCCCCGCGAAGTCCAGCATGACGCAAGGCACGTCCCCAACGGTCCAAGCGTCGTGTCCCGGAGGGATCACCACGGCATCGTCGGGGCCAAACTCCTCCTCTGAGCCGTCGTCCATGACGACCTTTATCCGCCCTGAGAGCACGTACCCGACGTGCGGAACCTGACAGCTATCGGTGCCCGCAATCGGCTTCACGCACTCGGACCACTGCCACCCCGGCTCGAATGTGGCCAGTCCGACGGTGACGTTGTCGAGGGTCACGACATCCATCTTCCCCTTGTCGAACGAGCGCACTTCATCAGGGGAGCCCAAATTCTTGCCCTGAATGCTGCCTGCTGGTGCTTCCACTAAACAAACTCCTTTCCCTCACTCGCGTTCCCACCTGTAAGGATGCCATAGAGTGAAACCAGCCGCACCTCCGATCACCTCACCGGACCGTACTCCCGCTAACTATCACATAATACTTTGAAGACGGCCCTAACCCCGGTACGGTACCCCCTGTATGGGACCGGCTACTAGCGCTATGCACCGAACTGCCGATAAGCAGCCAGCGTGTTGACAAACGCCCTTCGGATGGGAGTGTGCGCTGGAGGAGTGACACAAGTGTCGGTAGCATGATCCTCCCTCGTTCCTGTCGCAGGAGGAGATGCGCCACCATGATGGGCACCAAGATCCGCAACTTCGCCCCGCTACCTAACCTCTCGCTCGAAGAGCTTGTCCCGAAGGAGAACTTCTACCGCCGCCTAGATCGAAAACTGGACCTCTCGTTCGTCAGGGACATCGTGGAGGATCGCTACGCCTGCTCGGGCCGTCCGAGCGTTGACCCGGTGGTCTTCTTTCGCTTGCAGCTGGTGATGTTCTTCGAGGACATCCGCTCTGAGCGTCGGCTTATGGAGGTTGCCGCCGACCGCTTGAGCATCCGATGGTTCTTGGGCTACGACCTCAACGAACCTCTCCCGGACCACTCCAGCCTCACGCGCATTCGCGAGCGTTACGGTTTGGAGATCTTCCGGCGCTTCTTCGAGAGGATCGTGGAGGAGTGCTTTGAGGCGGGGCTGGTATGGGGGAAGGAGTTGTACTTCGATGCTACCAAGGTCGAGGCCAACGCCTCCTTCGACTCGATGGGGCCACGGTTGGTAGCAGTGGAGGACCGGATCGAGGAGCACCTGGCGGACATCTTTCCCGAGGCAGTGCGTACCGTACAAGCTGGAAGTGAATCGGAGATCGCCATCATGGGACCCGCCGGCTTGGAGAGGGAAGCGCTTGCGCAGACGAATGCGAGTCGTCACCGTTGGATCGCCAAGTGCGGACGCCAGCAGCGAGAGGTGGTCCGGTGGGGCTACACGCGAATAGCAGACCTCAGGGTGAGCGCCACCGATCCGGATGCCTCGCCGATGCAGCACAAGAAGAAAGGCTCAAGCAGGCTTGGATACCTGACGCACTACGTGGTGGATGGGGGTAAGGCACGAGTAATCCTGGATGCACTCGTGACGCCCGCGGAGGTCACCGAGAACCTGCCGATGCTAGAGCTTCTCTTTAGAAGCCGGTTCCGTTGGCGTTTACGACCACACTCGGTCACCGGCGATGCAGCCTACGGCACCGTAGAGAACGTGGCGGCCGTGGAGAAGGCCGGCATACGCGCCTACATAGTGCTGCCCAACCATGACGAACGTGGTCCCCTGCTTAGTATGAACGAGTTTGTTTACGACGCCGAAAAGGATCTCTACATCTGCCTCCAAGGCGAGACCCTGCGCCGCCAAGGCCACGACTACAAGGAGAGATCCATCAGGTACGCTGCCAGGCCCTCCGCCTGCAACGTGTGTCCCCTCAAGTGCCGCTGCACGAAGAGCAAGAAGGGACGCTGGATAAGACGCAGTTTCGAGGAGGAGTACCTCGAAAGGGTGCGCGGCTACCGAGACACTGAGCCCTACCGCAAAGCGTTAAGGAAGCGCCAGGTGTGGGTTGAACCTCTCTTCGGCGAGGCCAAGGATTGGCATGGGTCGAGGAGATTCCGGTTGCGCAGATTGGAGAAGGTGAACAGCGAAGTCCTGCTCATCGCCGCGGGACAGAACACCAAGGGGCTGCTCACCTACGGCCACAGAGGCCCGAAGCGACCGGCGCAGGTGGCTGCCCTGCGCCCGCCGGCTCCCAACCCATACAAGTTCTATGGCGTTCGCAGACATCGCGACAGAGGCTCTCGGCGTCCAGCGAGGGTTTTTCAACACCCTGGGTGGCTTCTCGGAAACCAGGTTTCTTAGAATCGACATTCTCGAAAACTCCAACGGGGCTGGTGGCAACTTCCTTGGGCCGCTTCTCTTTTTACGATGCGGCCGTTACGGTGTCATTACCCCGGTGCGGTATTGGCACCAACGACCAGCAATATCACGCCTAAGCCGACTAGAACGAGGCCAGGCAGGGTCGCTGCAAGGGTGAGATTGAACCGGCCTGACTTGCGTAGAAGCTGTATCACGGTGAGGACCACACCTGTAAGGGCAAGCACTACCCCTATGAGGCTCGCTAGTTCACTGGGATGTATAAGCATCTCTCCTCCAGCGTCTGGGTAGGGGAATTATATTTCACTATAATTCCCTGCGTTACAAAACTAAGTAGCTTGCACCTAGAGCTAGGGGTAGGTGCCTCTTATTCACCCAATCGCCTAGAAGATGGCTTCTCGGAGACTAGGCTTCCGGCTAGTCCATAGCTTCGTCTATTCCTTCGGTGGCGGTGTCGCGCGACCCTTGCGATCTCCTCGGTTGAGGTATGCGCTATATGTAGGATATGTAACGGGCGAGGCGCCCACTACTGACGTCCCGCCCTACGAGAGGAAGGAGTAGAAGGTGAAGAGGGCCTTATCTCTAGTGATAGTAGGGGCGCTGCTCCTCGGCCTGTTCGCGGGCGCCGCGGCCGCGGCGTCGTTCGTGTGCTCCACCGTCCCCTGCATCGGCACCAAGAAAGACGACACGATCGGGGAGCGCGACGGGAGCGTACACGACGAGATCTACGCTAGGGCCGGCAACGACCGCGTCAACGCCGCCCGTGCCGGAGACGACGCCGACACGGTGGTCAGCGGTCCGGGGAGGGACGTGGTCTTCGCCAACGACGGGGACACCCGCGACAAGATCTACTGCGGCAGCGATAGGGATACGGCGTACATCGACGTATTCAGGGACCAGAACAGCGTCGTCTCGCTAGACACGACCGTCGGCTGCGAGAGGGTTATAAGGACCGTGACCTTTGTGTAGGAAGAGCGGGATATGACCGTCTTCGCGGGATAGCGAGGCGTAGCAGAAGCGCTACGTAGGGGGCCGGGGTCCTGATCGGGTCTCTGGCCCTTTTCTTACCTCTATTCATCGAACTGCCGAGAGGTTGGCTTCCTGCAAACACGTTTGCAGCTTCGCTAATCTTTATGCGTTGGGACCGGGGATAAGCGCTGTTTCTCATCCGATAAGCACGCTAGGCAACACGTTTCTGCAAAAGCTATCAGCCATCAGCGTTCAGCAATCAGCAAGAACAAAAAGCTGACCGCTGATGGCTGACGGCTGACGGCGCGGTTTGCGGAAGGATAGATCCTTCCGCAAACCGCTTTAGTCCCGCAAGGGCTGAGACCTATCCGGACCATCCCTCCAACAACTCGTCTACCGCATCCTCACCGGTGGGGCCCCACCACTCCCAATCGCCATACGATTTGACCCAGTCCTCTTCGCCGGGGGTTTGGCACCACTTGTACCACCAGAAGTACCACCAATCTTCTTCGTCATTGGGGTCCTCCCACAGATACCATTCCATAAGCCACTCGGGAGAGCATTGGGGTCCCGCCTCCTCCCCAGGTCCGTCTTCGCTTTTCGGCCCGTCTTCGCTTCCCGGTCCGTCCCACCAATCCGGTAAGTATCCCCACTCATCGAGTTCGCTTTCCGGTCCTTCAAAATCTTCATCCGCCGCAGCCAACGAACCGGTACCGGCCAGGGTCCCTATGGCGATTATGGCGAACACAAGAACCAACCAACGTCGCGAAAAGACGCGCTCCACGATGCACTACCCCCCCTCAAATCTCCTACAGCGATCTGGTGCACCGGACCAGGCCCCCCGTCAAGTCCCCCTCCACGAAGGAGCGTGGCCCGATGCGTCCCAATAACTGAACAATAAAGACCCTGGAAAGGGGCTACAAGATGAAGCAATGTTAAGATGTGTAAGGTTAAAGCTGCACCACATCTTTCGTCTAAATCGGCTTATTTATCGGCTAAATCACACCATGTACGTCCGACCTCTACGCCATATAGTGCTGGGCGTCCAGACACACACCATGATTTGTGTTCGAACGAGTTTGACCAAGTGACGCCGCAGAGCTTTCGCACGCTATCGCCGGGCTCGAAACCTTTCGAGTGCGCCCGGCTGCCGCGCAAGCGCGAGAAGATACCGCCTTACACAGAGGCTCAATCCTGCCGTTGCCACACGCGGACCTCCTCGTCCGTGCATTCGTACCCGTGCGCTGAGAGAACCTCCGTCATCGTCGTGCTGGCGTTGCTCGCCTCCTGGAAGTAGGCGTCGACGGCCTCCTGCCCCTCCACTTGTTGGGCCTTGAGCATCTGGCAACCGAGCCTGAAGGACTCGATCTGCTCGTCCGGCGGAACCGTACTGTTGGGGTCGATAATTATGGTGTTCGACGCGCCGCCCTTGCCTCTCTCCGCCGCCGCTCCCTCTTCGTCTCTCGGCGGAGCCTGTGTCGCCGCGGTCGTCTCCTCCACTATCTCGGTCTTCTCGGTCGGGGCCGTAAGCTCTTTGTTTTCCTCTCCACCGCCGCACCCCGCGAGCAACGCCACCAGCGCGACCACCAGAACCAATAACGCCGAGCGCCTCACCGCAACACCCTTCCCTCGCATTGCCCGACGAGCCATGTTAGGCAACTAGGGTATTCTCTTCTCCACACACCTCACTATAGCCTGATTCCGGTTCAGGCGTGTTAAGAGACGATGGCACCTACTGTCAGGGGATAGTTACCTTGTTAGTTATGGCACGTTCTCACGACGACTAATGCGGGTACACGTACCTGCGTCAAATATACAGTTGCCCTACGATCAATCTTGTCGTTTGTCATAGCACGGCCGGTTGCTGGTGCATTACGTACAAGATCGGCTGCAGCACCACCC
>JAIVIG010000407.1 GCA_020200675.1 Actinomycetota bacterium | reverse complement strand
GTCCTATTCACCCCAGCTCACCAGGGCAGGGTAATCTTCTTGCTTCTCCGGGGGCGGGTGCGCCTGTACAGGGTGGCGGAGGGGCGGGAGATCACGCTGGGCGTGGTGGGGACGGGGGGGATGTTTGGGGAGGTGGCGTTCACTGCCGGTCGACGCCACGGGGCTTACGCGCAGGCCGCGGAACCCTCGGAGGTCGCACTGATGGGCCGCGACACCTTCCATCGCCTCGTGCAAGACAGGCCCGAGGTCGGTGTGAAGGCGACGGAGCTCTTGAGCAAGCGCCTGTCCATCTGCGAGGATCGGATGGCGGACATGGGTCTAAGGGAGGTCCCCGCCCGCCTGGCGGCCCTCGTCCTGCACCTGTGCGAGACCGAGGGCGTCGTGACCGGCGAAGGTTACAAGATACCCATCCGTTACACCCACGAGCAGTTGGGGGCGATGATCGGCTCCAAGCGTGTGGCCGCAACCCGTGCTTTCACCAAACTCAAGGAAGCCGGGGCTTTGGAGCTCAAGCGCCGGTATATCTATGTCAGGGACGTGGAGGCTTTGAAGCTCATCGCAGGAGGAGAACATGGGTGACGCAAGTGAGTAACGGCGGGAACCTTGCCCTCGGCGCCGGTGGCGTAAGCCGTTCCCCGGTGGGCGCCACACCGCGGTCGCCTTGTTCTCCAGTTCACGTTCAATTAACATTTCTCACAGGGAAAGCATGGCGGTTGGGTGGAGTAGGATGAGAGACAGGGCAAAGACGAAGGATCAACTCGTAAGCGAGCTGGCGGCCCTACGCCAGAAGGTCTCCGAGCTGGAAGCGTCGGAGACCGGACGCGGGGGAGCTGCTGATATGTTGGGGCTGGGCGAGGGATGGTATCGCCGGATCATCGACGCCGCCTACGAAGGCGTCTGGGTGATCGACACGGAGGGGAAAACCGAGTACGCCAACGGGCGGATGGCCGAAATGCTTGGCTGTACCACGGAAGAGATGATTGGCCGCTCCGCCCTCGATTTCGTGTATGAAGCTGATCTTGCCGACGCGGAGCGCAGGCTCGAGCGGGGCATTGGGGAACTGGCGGAATTTCGCCAGCGTCGCAAAGATGGCTCGGAGCTCTGGGTGCTCAGCAGCACCAGCCCTATCCAGGATGAGAGTGGTGAGACCATCGGAGTGCTCGGCATGATGACGGACATCACCGAACGCAAGCGGGCGGAAGAGAGGATCCACTTCCAGGCACAGTTGCTCGATGCGGTCGGGCAGGCCGTTATCGCCACCGATGTTGAAGGCAACATTATCTACTGGAACCGTTTCGCGGAGACGCTCTACGGCTGGTCGGCCGAGGAGGTGATGGGACGGCCCGTGACGGATGTCGTGATGTCCGAGGACCAGCAAGAGCGGGCGGACGAGATCATGTCCGAACTGAAGGCAGACATGAGCTGGTCCGGAGAGTTCGTCGTGCGGCGCCGGGACGGTACCACATTCCCGGCGATGGTCACCGATGCACCCGTGTATGACGAGCGGGGGAACCTGACGGGCATCATAGGCATTTCCGCGGACATCACCGAACGCAAGCGAGCGGAGAAGGAGATAGAGACGCGGACCCGCCAGCAGGCCATCGCGGCCCGGTTCGGCTACCGGGCTCTGTCTGGGACGGACCTCCAGGTGGTTATGAACGAGGCCGTTACCTTCGTCGCCGAGACCCTTGAGGTCGAATACGGCAAGGTCGTCGAGCTCCTCCCCGAAGGCGACGAGTTGTTGTTGCGGGCGGGCGTGGGCTATGAGGAAGGGCTCGTAGGACGAGCGACGGAGAAGACCGGCTTCGGTTCCCAGGCCGGCTACACCCTGCTCTCCGAAGAGCCGGTCATAATCGAGAACCTTCGCGAGGAGGAGCGCTTCAACGCGTCATCGCTGCTGCGCGACCATGGAGTAGTCAGCGGCATGAGCGTGATAGTCCAGGGTCGAGAGTCGCCGTTCGGTATTTTGGGGGCGCATACCAAGGAGCTGCGGACCTTTACGGAGGACGACATAAACTTCTTGCAGGCCATAGCCAACGTGCTGGCCGCGGCGATAGAGCGCAAACGGGTCGAGGAGGAGCTGGCGAAGCGGATGGAGACCTTGGGCGAGCAGGCACGACTGCTCGACCTCGCCCACGATGCCATCCTGGTCCGCGACATGAACGGTACGATCACCTTCTGGAATCGCGGTGCGGAGGATACGTATGGTTGGAGCAGGGAAGAGGCTGTGGGGAAAAGCTGCCTTTCTCTGCTGAAAAAGCAGTTCCCGGAGCCGCCGGAAGAGATAGAGGCCGAGCTCCTTCGCGAGGGACGCTGGGAAGGCGAACTCGTACACACCAAGCGCGACGGCACGCAGGCCGTGGTAGCGAGCCGTTGGGCACTGGAGCGGGACGATCACGGCTAACCTTCGGCGATTCTCGAGATCAACAGCGACATCACCGAGCACAAGGAGCTCGAGCTCCGGGAGCACGAAGCCCGGCATCAGCTACACACAGCCCTGAAAGCGTTGCGGGAGAGCGAAGCCCGGTTCAAGCGCCTCGCCGAAGTCAACGTCATCGGGGTCGGTGTGGCGGACCTTAGGGGCAACATCCTGGAGGCCAACGAAGCCTTTCTCCAAATGGTGGGCTACACGCAGGAGGATCTCCTTTGGGGAGACCTGCATGTGGAGGAGATCACCCCGCAAGAGGACCGTCCGTTGGATGAGCGGGCTGTAGAGCAGTTAGAGAGCTCGGGGTTTGTATACCCTACGAGAAGGAGTTCATCCGCAAGGACGGTAGCCGCATACCCGTGCTCGTCGGCGCCGTACTTTCCGGAGAGGGCCAGGATAGCGCCATCGTGCTCATTCTCGACCTCACCGGACACGGGCGGGATGGAGAGACCTCGCCTTACGGCCAGGAGACCGGGTTCCCCCGAGCGACCCGCGATCCCTACGAGAAAGCCCGGGAAGACCTTGTGGCAGCATTGCAAGCGATGCAGGATGGCCAGATGGAGCTGGCGGATGTAGGCTCGGATGACGAATCGAGCCAGCGACTCTTGAGCAAAGAGCTCAACGACCTCCGGCTGGCGGACGGAAGGCTGCGCGGCGTGGTTTCCGACCTGCATACGAAACACCTGGACAGAGGACGGCCGTTCATCCGGGCGGCGCAATCTCTGGCGCAGGATCGGACGTTTCTTGATGAAGTCGAGCTCATGGTGGAGCTGAATCGGCAGATAGCGTCCGGCCGCGAGATACAGCTAACGGTGGAAGACGGGTTTCCGCCGGAGCTTCCGGCGCTAACGAGGTTAGAATTGTTGGGCATCCTCAAGGAGGCGCTGACCAACGCCCGGCGTCACTCCGAGGCGCGGTGCATCCGGGTAACGCTAGGGTGCGAAGGGGACGGTTACTGGGTAGAGGTGACCGACGACGGGCAAGGCTTCGAGACGAAGGTGCATCAGGAAGGAATGGGAATGCCCGGAATGCGCGAGGGTGCTCGTGCTCTCGGTGGAGAGCTGGAAGTGGAGTGCGAGCCCGGCAGGGGTACGCGGGTCCGGGTCACTTTCTAGAGCGTTTTGCAGAAAGGCACAGCCTTTCTGCAAAAGCTATCAGCAAGAACAAAAAGCTGAAAGCTGAGTGCTAACAGCGGTGCTCATAAAGATTGATCCTGTGGCTCGTAGCCAGCGTGGTGGAACCAGCCTGCCGCATCTTCGGGCGTGACGGCCGCCAACGCCCGGTCTATCGCCTCCACCAGCGCCTCGCGGG
>JAIVIG010000154.1 GCA_020200675.1 Actinomycetota bacterium | reverse complement strand
TCGCGCGGCTGGTCAAGCGCTACTTACAAGCCGGCGGCGCGGCGCAGGACGTCGGCGCGGTCGGTCTGCTCCCAGGCGAAGCCCGGCTCGCTGCGCCCGAAGTGACCGTAAGCAGCGGTCGCCGCGTAGATCGGACGCCTCAAGTCCAGGTCGCGGATGATCGCACCCGGCCTCAGGTCGAAGTGCTCCTCGATGAGGGCTTGCAAGGTCGTCTTGTCGACCGCCTCGGTACCGAAGGTCTCGACCATGACGCTGACGGGACGGGCGACACCAATAGCGTAAGCCAGCTGCACCAGGCACCGGTCCGCGAGTCCCGCGGCGACCACGTTCTTGGCTACCCAGCGAGCGGCGTAGGCGCCGGAGCGGTCGACCTTCGTCGGGTCCTTACCCGAGAAGGCGCCCCCGCCGTGAGGAGCCGCCCCGCCGTAGGTGTCGACGATGATCTTGCGCCCGGTGAGGCCGCAGTCTCCCTGGGGTCCGCCGGTGACGAACCGGCCCGTGGGGTTGACCAGGACGCCCGTGCTGGCCTTGTCGAAGAGCTCCTCGGGCATGACCGGCTCTATCACGGCCTCCAGGAGGTCGCCCTTTATCCGGTTCTCCGTCCCGTCCTGGTGCTGGGCGCTTATGAGGACCTTATCGATCCCCACCGGCTGGGCGCCCTCGTAGCGAACCGTCACCTGGCTCTTGCCGTCTGGCCTCAGGTAGTCCAGGTCGCCGCTCTTGCGAACTTCGGTCAGGCGTTGTGTCAGGGCGTGGGCGAGCGAGATCGGGAGCGGCATCAGCTCCTCGGTCTCCCGGACGGCGTAGCCGAACATCATCCCCTGGTCGCCGGCGCCGACCTCCTCGATCTCGGCGTCGCTCAGGTGTGAGGGGCTATCACCGACCTGGGCGTCGGAGGCCCGGTCCACGCCCTGGGCTATGTCCGAAGATTGAGGATCTATCGAGACTATGACGCCGCAGGTCTCGGCGTCGAAGCCGAACTTGGCCCTGGTGTAGCCGATCTCGGAGACCTTTTCCCTGACGAGGGTGGGAATGTCCACGTAGGTGTCGGTGGTGATCTCGCCGGCCACCACCACGAGACCCGTGGTCACGAGCGTCTCACAGGCGACCCGGCTCTTGGGGTCCTGCTCGATAGCCGCGTCGAGGATCGCGTCGGAAATCTGGTCGGCTATCTTGTCCGGGTGCCCTTCGGTGACCGACTCGCTCGTGAAGAGGTGCGAGGTCTTGGCCCCCACCTCCTCGCTCTCGACCGTCGTGGATACCACACTCTCTGCTGCCATACGCTCCCTACCTCTCCTTTCCTATCTCTACCGCCACAGCGTCCAAAATGGCGCGTGCCACCTCGGTCTTAGAGGTCCGGGGAACGAACTGTTCTCCGGCCTCGCCCACGATGTATGCCTCGTTCTCGTCGGAACCGAAGCCCGATCCCGAGATCGAGATGTCGTTCCCGATCATGAGGTTTATGCCCTTTGAGCCCAGCTTCTCGCGGGCGTCGGGCACCGGGTCCCCGTGGGTTGCCGCGAATCCTACCATAAAGAGATCCGGATTTGACTCGCGGACGGCCTGCAGGATGTCTCCGGTCGCCACGAGCCTCAACTCCAACTCCTCCTGTCCGCCCCGCCGTATCTTCCCCTCGTTGACCTCCGCGGGCGTAAAATCCGAGACGGCAGCCGCCATAACGAGCACGTCCGCGTGGGCGGCCAGCCTCGTCGTCGTCTCCTCCAGCCCCGCGTAGTCTTCGACGTCCACCCATCGGACGCCCGGTTCCTTTACCCCCACGTTCGCCGCGACGACCATGACCTCGGCCCCGCGTCGCACGGCCTCGCGGGCAGCGGCCCGGCCCATCTTTCCCGACGAGCGGTTGCCCACGAAGCGCACCTTGTCTATCGGCTCCTGCGTCCCCCCGGCCGTGACCAGCACGCGCAGCCCAGAGAGCGAGCCGCCTAGAACATTAAGGACGGCGTTCGAGATCTCCCCCGGCGAGGCCATTCCTTCCCCGGAACCCTCCAGCACGCGACACCCATCCTTACGCAAGAGCTCCTCGTTCTCGCGCACGGCCGGATGTTCCCCGGTAGGTTCGTCCATTTCGGGAGCGACCACCGCCGTCCGGGTACCGGCGACGTAGACGCGTTCGGCGGGATCTTCGCCCAGGCCGCGAGCGAGACGAGCCACGGTACCGGCGGTGGCCGGCGCGAAGATCAACGCTTCGGGAACTTCCGTGGCCTCCTCGACCACGCTCCCCCCCGAAGTCGCGAAAGCGGCGGGTCCAACGAAGTGTTCGGTACCTCGCCCGAGGACTACTTCGACGCGATGCCCGGCGGAGGCCAGATCGCGAACGATCTCCGGCGTCCGAAGCGCCCCCGATCCGGGGCCGACCGAGAGGAAGATCAAAGTTGGTCTCTATCCGGGTGTTAGGCCACGCTCTCGTCGGAGGCTTCTTCGACCGCGACCTCCGCCGCCGGGGCGGGACTTGCGCCAGGAGCGGGGTTCAGGTAATCGTCGCCGGCGTCTGCGGGGGTTTCGGTACCTTCCTCGTCTGCCTCCTCCGGCGGCCTCTTGAAGCCAACCTCGAGCTTGTTGGACCGAAGCTCCTCGAAGGCGATGCTCAAGGGGTGCTGGGAGCGGGTGTGAACCTGCGGCCCCGGGATGCCCAAAGACTCGTTCAGGCCCAACGTGGCCGCGTACTCGTTGATCTGGCGCGCCCGCCGGGCCGCTACCAGGACGAGCCCGTAACGGGAGTCCACCTTGTTCAACAGTTCATCGATCTTAAGCTCGTTCAGCATCTTTGTCTCCTTCTACGATGTTGCGCATCGTGTTGATGATATCTTCCCGGGCCTGCTCCCGTTCGGCGTTGACGACCTCGTAGTCGAACTCGCTCCGCGCCTCGACCTCCTTGAGGGCGGTCGTCATGCGCGCTTCGAGCGCCTTATCGTCCTCCGTGGCCCGGCCCTTGAGCCGCTTGCGCGTCTCCTCGAGGGATGGCGCCCGGACGAAGACCATGACCGCGTCGGGCCGCTTCTCGCGCACTTTTCGCGCCCCCTGAAGCTCTATCTCGAGTATCACCGAGCGCCCGCTCTCCAGGTACTCCTCGACCTTCTCTTCGGGTGTGCCGTAGAGATTGCCCGAGTACTCGGCCCATTCGAGGAAGCGGCCCTCGTCGATCCACTTCTCGAACTCCTCCCGGCTGAGGAAGATGTAGTCGCGGCCGTCGACCTCGCCCTCGCGGGGCTTGCGGGTGGTCGCCGAAACCGAGTAAGCCAGCTCGGGCACTGCCTCCAGAGAAGCCCGGATCAGGGTGGACTTGCCGGCCCCGGAGGGACCGGAGACAACGACTAGCCTTCCTCGCCGCAACCCAGAGCCCTGATCAAACGATCCCGCTGTCCGTGCGTGAGGCCGACGAGCGTCTTGGACCTGCTCACCTGCGCCTCGCGCATGATCCTGGTTACCTTCACGCGCCCCATGCCCCTCATCGCGAGCAGCATTTCTTCGACCTTGGCTCCCTTGAGCTCCTCGGACGGGTCCATGAGCAAGTCGTAGATGCCGAGCATGCCGCTCTTGAGGTCGCGCTTGGCGTCGGCCCGAGCGAAACGTACCCGGTTCGCCTCCTCCAAAGCACTCCGACGTTCCTCGGAACTTCTCTCTGGCGCCCGCCTTAGCATCGATCCTACAGTATACCAGCGCAACCCCTCAAAGTTCAGTCAACGCGCCCTTCAGATCCCTCGCCCGCAAGCCGTTCTCCCGCAGGT